>BTQV01000006.1:0-21129 GCA_036986055.1 Thermodesulfobacteriota bacterium | reverse complement strand
TTCGTCTTCCGAAATGTCCTTTATATCTTCCATAGGTGGTTTTTGATAAAAAGAACTTCGACCGGCAAAACCCCGGCCCGGATTAAAGCAGACCCTTCTTTACCCTCGCCCTCATCTTTTGAGCCACATCCGTCCTGCCCGATTCCTCGAGACGTTTAATCATCTCTTCCGTGGATGACTTAAGTTTACCCCTGTTCATGACCTTTTTCAAACTTTCTTTGAGCATCTTTTCGGGGTCCTCTATAAAACCGTCATCATCTCTGAACAGCCCCGCCTTTATGTGCCCCGAAAACCGGCTGTCGTGAAACTCCTCGGCGAGCGCCGAGATATCAAATCCGCCATCGCCCAGGCGGGCGCATATCTTCGCCCCGGCCTCCTTGAGGTCTTCGTTCTTAAAGGCCCTTACAACATTCCCGACTCCGGCGCTGTAAAGTTCCGGGTGGTTTACCAGGACCTTTAATATGGTGAACTCGGCAAGGGTCGAGCCCTTGAGCGCGGCCAGTCCCTTGAGCGCGCCTCCAGTCGAAACGCCCGGCCGCGCGGACCCGGGGGTGGAGGATTTTTTTCTCAAGGCCTCATAAACGGAGGCGGCCGGTATGGACGCCGTAGCCGCCGCATAAGCCGCGTAATGGTCTCTCTCTGCCACGTTCGTTATCTTCTCTATGCAACCAAGCGCCGCCTCGATGTAGCCAGCCTTGCCTTCGGGCACGCTCAGATCAAAGCCTTTTTTAACCTCGTCGAGATAAAACTCCAGGAGAGGGCGCGCCCCCTTTATGGCGTCTTTCATGGGGCCGGGGCCGTGGGCGGAGAGAAAATCGTCGGGGTCCTTGGAGCCGGCAAGCCTTACGACCCTGCACCTCATCCCCTCTTCGAGGAAGAAATCGAGGCCACGGAGGCTCGCCTTCCTGCCCGCGTCATCGGCGTCAAAGAGCGTATAGACGCTCTCCGTATAACCCTTGAGAGAACGCAGGTGCGATACGGTCAAGGCCGTACCGAGAGTAGCGACGGTGTTTGTAAAACCGTATCCATGCATGGCCATCAGGTCGAAGTAACCCTCCACTATTATGGCGTAACCGAATTCCGTCAGGCTTTTCTTCGCCTGATAGAGGCCGAAGAGGGTCTCGCCCTTCTTGAAGAGAGCCGTCTCAGGGGTATTCAGGTACTTGGGCAACGAGTCGTCGAGCACCCTGCCTCCGAACCCTATGACCCTGCCCCTTATGTCCGTTATGGGGAAGATAAGCCTCTTTCTAAACCTGTCGTAATACCCCCTCGACTTCTTCGTCACAAGCCCGACCTTCTCGGCGAGCCCGAGGGAGATCCCCTTGCTGGAGAGGTAGCGAGTAAGGCCCTCCCAGCCCCCCGGCGCGTACCCTATGGAGAAACTCTTTAACAGTTCGCCGTCGCCAAAGCCCCTCTTCTTCAAGTATGCACGGGCAGGGGCCGCCTCCGCAGTATTGAGCCGGCTTACAAAAAAATCCATTGCGACGCGGTTAAGCCCGTAAAGTGAATCCTTAAACCCCGAGACCCTCTTATTTTCCTCCTCTATGACAACGCCGAACTTCAGTGCCAGCATCCTTACGGCCTCGGGGAAGTCCACCCCCTCTTTTTTCATTACAAAGGTAATGGCGCTGCCCGTTTCATGACAACCGAAACAATAAAAGATCCTTTTACTTTCGTTGACTGAGAAGGAGGGGGACTTTTCGGAATGGAATGGGCAGAGGCCGAACCAGTTGGCCCCCTTTTTTTTAAGGGGAAGGTAATCGGAGACGACCTGGACGATGCCGGCCCTCTCCCTCAGTTCCTCTATCTTTTCTTTAGGTATCATTTTATTTGCCGCCGGGAAACAAACTCACCCTTACAAATTTTAACACATTAAAAAAAGCGCGGCATGGTTTTTATTGTCGCCGGCAAAAAACCTATTTGAGCTCGACTACCGTAACACCGGCGCCTCCGCCCGAAGGCCCGGCAATGTTGAATTTTTTTACCACGTCGTTCTCGGCGAGATAAACGGAGACCGCATTTTTAAGCGCGCCCGTTCCCATGCCGTGGATAATCTCGACCCTTTCAAGGCCCGAGACGACTGCGTTGTCTATAAAACGCGAAACGACCCTTATCGCCTCTTCGCTCCTCATGCCGAGGATGTTTATGGTGGATGCGGCCTCCATATCAGCGTCTATATCCACGCCCTCCGGATAAAGGTTCACTGGCGTGCCCGAGTCCACCCTCGAAAGCCTCTTAAAGTCCACCCACACCTTGAGGCTTCCCACAAGGAGCTCGGCCCTCTCGTCCTCACCGTCTACCCGCGTTACAACACCCTTTGCGCCCGAGCCCGAGATCCTCACCCTCTCGCCCGGGGCGGGAACAAACCTTTCCTTTTTTACGGGAGAAAGCCTCTCCTTGACCCTTTCGGCCGCAACAAAAACCTCATTACGCGTACCCCTTCCGGACCTCCCCTGTCTCTTAAACCTTTCCGTTATTTCGCGTATCTCGCTCTGAGCCTCGCCTACGAAGGTGTCTATCCTCTCAGAGGCCCTCTTTAAAAACACAGCCCGTTCTTCCTTAAGTTTCTTGAGGGCCTCGTCCCTCTTTTGAGCGGTTTCCTTCAACCTCTCCTTGAGAGCGGCCAACTCTACCTTTTCTTCCTCTATCATCTTTACCGACTCCATGAAGGCCCCCTCCTTCTCCCTGATAAACGACCTCGCAAGGTCGGTCAACTCGCCGGGCAGCCCCAGGGACTCGGCGATATTAAGCCCGAAACTCGCGCCCGGCATGCCGTAGACGAGCCTGTAAAGGGGTCTTAACGTATCTTCGTCGAAATCCACTGATACGTTCAAATAGGCGGGGTTTACCGTGGCCTCGGCCTTTATGATGTTTAGATGCGTGGTGACGACAACTACCGCCCCCCTCTGCCTCAGGGTCTCGACGGCGGCGAGCCCGAGCGCCCCGCCCTCGGCAGGGTCCGTCCCTGCGCCTATCTCATCTATAAGGACGAGGGAGCCCGGCGCTACTCCGGACAAAAACCCGGAAAGGCGCTTTACATGGGCGCTGAAGGTGGACAGAGAGGCCTCGATATCCTGGCTGTCCCCAACGTCGGCGAATATTGCACTGAAGATGACGGCCTCGCTCCCATCGGCCGCGGGTACGGGTATGGCCGAAGAGGCCATGAGGGTAAGAAGGCCTATGGTCTTTAAGGCCACGGTCTTGCCCCCTGTATTGGCCCCGGAGATTACCACCACCCTTGTATCCCCGGGGATGGTAACGTCAACGGCCACCACGGCCCCGCCCCCCGAGAGTTCCTTCATGACGAGGAGAGGATGCCTCGCCCCGATGAATTTTATCTCGCCGTCGTCTTTGAGCACAGGGACCACGGCCTTCAACTTCTGAGCGAAGAGGGCCTTTGCCTGCAGGAGGTCCACGCCTGCTATGACCTCAAGGTCCCTTAACAGATCCAGCCTTGCTTCGAGCACCCTCGAAGTAAGCGCCTTTAATATCTCCCTCTCCTCGGCCTTTTCCTCTCTCTTAAGGAGAGCGAGCCCGTTGTTTATCTCCACGAGACCCATGGGCTCTATGAAAAAAGTCGCGCCGCTTCCGGACCTGCCGTGTATGATGCCGGGTATTTCGGACTGCCTTCCCGAGACCACGCAGAGCACGAAGCGATCGTCCCTTATGGTTATGATATCTTCCTGCAGGAGTTCTTTCGTCTTCTTGTCCGTCAGGAAGTTATCAAGGAGCGCACGCGCACGCTCCTTGACCTTGAGCGTCTTCTTCCTGATATCGTAAAGCCTCGCCGAGGCGTCGTCGGCTATAAAACCCTTGTCGTCAAATGTCCTTTCAAGTTCCCTTAAAAGAGGCACGGTACTGGAGAGGGCTTCCAACTCCCGGGAGAGCAATAAAAACCTCTTCTTGAAAGAGGGCTTTAGTAATTTTTTGAGTTCAACCGCAACGCGGAGGTTTTCCCGTATGAGCAAAAACTCTTCCGCGAGAAGGAAACTTCCGGCGGGGAAGGCTCTGTTAAGGACGGTCCTCAAGTCGTTGGCGCCGTAAAGGGGGAACCTGCCCGACTCGTCCATAAAGGAAGAGGCTTCGGCGTATAGCCTGAAAGCCCCTTCGACGCTCCCGGTGTCCTTGAAGGGGAGTATCTCAAGGGCGATCTCTCTTCCCACGGGCGTGGCGGTAAAGCCGGAAAGGGCCTTGAGGACTTCGGGAAATTCAAGTGCGTCTAATGTGGCGGTATCCACTGGCTTATCGGTAAGGTTACGTTTTAAGGTTGACAAAACAAACGGCATGGAGGGTGAGCGGATTGGGGCGGTCCATGTACGTCTCCTGCACGGGCAAACTACGTCCTCACAACTCGTCTGAACCCGGCCGCCTCAACGACCTCCACGTCGGGAGAGAGCACCTGGTCGAGTAAGAGGTTCACACCGATGGAATCGCTCGACACATGGCCCGCTATTACGACGTTCACATGGTGTTTGGCGGCCTCTTTCCTGTGGTCCTCGCTTATGTGCATACCAACGACGGTGCCGACTCCTGCTGTGGAGAGGCTCTCAAAGGCCTTTTTACTGCCACCGGTGCCGCCCGTCATGTCAACGAAGACCCTGCCGGCCCTCCTGTCCGGCGCGCCTGAGACGACCTTCGGGGCGAGGACTTCCATCATTGCATTTTTATACTCCGGTATCTCCTCGAGGGTGTCTATTATATCCGAGACGTAAGAGGGCTTCTTCTCGTCAAAGAGTTTCTGGAGGAACCCCACCACGGAGTTGTCCGCCGGCGTATGTATGCACATGAATGGGATATCGAGGAGCCTCGCGGCGTCCACGGCCCTCATGTGGTTTACGGGCATAATCCTTCTCTCCACTTCCTTGATCCTCTCGTCCATTATATCCTCGGCCACGTTTATGGGCACGCCGTACTTCTTGAGTATCCCGGCCTGCATATCCATAACCGCGTAGAGGTTGGCCATGGCCCTGCCCTCGGGGTGGTGCGCTATTATAAGGTCTATCTCCTTTGAGCGTTCGCCGAGCCTGTCGGCGAGAAGCACCTCGCCCACCTCAATGTCTATGCCCACCATCACCGTCTTTACATCCCTGTCCGGGTCCCCGTAAAGGATGCGGGTGTCGGCGTAAGGGTTTCTAAGGCGCTCCATGTCGAAGCGCTCCTTCTCGTTATCTTTCAAGCCGTCGAAGCTCTTCTTCGCCTTTTCCAGCGCCAGGCGCACCTCGTCGGCGCCGCGCGGGTCTATCTCCATGCCCCACTTATAGGCCTTCTCGTAAATATCCTTTATCTTCATAATTCTCCCTCTATCACTATGGATATGATTTCAACGCTGAAAAGCACCGGCCTTCCGGGCCGGCCGCGCGAGGTTCATCCGCCGAGCGTCTTTTTTACCATCTCCTGTACGAGCCTGCCGTCGGCCTTTCCCTTGACCCGGCCCATGACCTCCTTCATGAGCCTGCCCATATCCTTCATCGTCGATGCGCCTATTTGCAGGGCGGCCTTTTTTACAATCTCCTCCACCTCGGCCCCGGAGAGCTGGGGCGGGAGGAAGCCCTTGAGTATCTTTATCTCTTCCTCTTCCTTTTCGGCGAGGTCACTGCGGCCGCCCTTTTCATACTGCTCTATGGATTCTTTTCTCTGGCGTATGAGGGTGGCCACTATTTGATGGGCCTCGGATTCCTCCAGGTCCCTTCGAAGCTCTATCTCCTTGTTCTTTACGGCGTTCAGCAGGAGCCTGAGCGTCGAGGTCCGCGCCCTGTCACCGGCCTTAAGGGCCGTGGTAATATCCTTTGAAAGGTCCTCTTTAAAACCCATCCAAACCTCCGCGTATTCTTCCAGGCACAACTATCTTTTATTAACTAAAAACATTCAAGCCGACTTTAGCGGAATTTTCCTGCATTGAAAGGAGAGTGCAATTATCCCGGCACGGCCTGAAGACAAAAAGCCCGAGTAGTTTTCCTGAAACTTTCGGACTTCGAGCCTTGGTAGCGTTATGAGCCCCGGCGGAATTACCGGTAAGGACCTTTCTACTCTCAGTAGACAAGCTTACCGTCGGATTCAAGGAGCCTCTCCCAATCCGCGTCTATCTGGGCCTGTATCTCGTCGATCATGCCTTCGGTGCCGGGCTTGAAGAGGTGTTTGAACCTGCCCTGGGGCTTGAGCCAGTCCGTTATGGGCCTTTTGACCTTGGGCTTGTAGGTTATCTTCAAGACGCCCTGGTCCACCTCGTAGAGGGGCCAGAAGCATGTATCGACGGCAATTTTGGAAAGTTCTATGCTGTCCGCGGGCTTCGTGTACCATCCCAGCGGGCAGGCTGAGACGATATTCAAGAATGTGGGGCCCGTTGTATTTATCGCCTTTTCAGCCTTTTTGGAGAGGTCCGACCAGTTGTGCGGCGAGGCCTGTGCCGCGTAACCCACGTTATGCGCCACGACTATCCTCGTAAGGTCTTTTCTCTTCTCCTGCTTTCCCTTTATAACAAGGCCCGCCGGCGAGGTCGTGGTGTTCGAACCGAATGGCGTGGCGCTGGAGCGCTGTACACCTGTGTTCATATACGCGCCGTTATCGTAGCAGAGGTAGAGAAAATTGTGCCCCCTCTCAAGGGCGCCCGAAAGGCTCTGAAGCCCTATGTCGTAAGTGCCGCCGTCTCCGCCGAAGGCTATGAACTTTATAGTCTTATCGGCGGGTATCTTACCCTTCTTTTTAAAGGCCCTGTAAGCGGTCTCAACGCCGCTTATGGTGGCCGCGGAGTTCTCAAAGGCCGAGTGTATCCACGGTATCCTCCACGCCGTATAGGGGTAGACCGTGGTAGCCACCTCAAGGCACCCCGTGGCGTTGGCGGCAACGACGGGCGTGTCGTATGTCCTTAAGACAAGCCTTATTATGGGAGGTATGCCGCACCCGGAGCAGAGCCTGTGCCCCCCTGAAAAAAGTTCTTCCTTTTTTGATAATTCCTTTAACGTAGCCATTGCATTACCCCTTTATCTTAACAACCCCCGCCCTGAGAAGCCTCTTCGGAGGCATCGAGGGTTATATATTTGGTTAATGTATCCACCTTGCCGGTCTTGAGGACATTGAAAAGTTCCTCAAAGACGGCGGCCGCGTCCTTCACCTTGTAATCCCTGCCGCCGAGGCCGAAGATGCGGCTTATGACCTTGGGGCGGGTTTCCAGTTCATAGAGGGCGGAACGTACCTCGGTAAAAATAGGTCCGCCGAAGCCGCTGAAGGAATCGGCCCTGTCGAGGCACGCCACGGCCTTTACGCCCTTCAAGGCCTCGGCTATCTCCCTGTAAGGGAAGGGCCTGAAGAGCCTGGGCTTCAGGAGCCCGACCTTCTTGCCCTCTTTCCTCATTTCGTCTATGGCGGCCTTCGTGGTCCCTGCCGCGGAATTGAGTATGACGATGGCCACATCGGCGTCGTCGAGCATGTATCCCTCGAAGAGGCCGTACCCGCGGCCGAACTTTTCGCCGAACTCCCTGCCCACGTCTACGACAACGTCCTTTGCCCGCTTCATGGCCTCGGACTGCTGGTGCTTAAATACAATGTAGTAGTCCTGCAGGGTCATGGCCCCGAAGGTGGAGGGGTGGTCGGTATCCAGGAGCGAGTGGGCGGGCTTGTACTCGCCTACAAAGGCCTGCACCTCCTCGTCTTCAAGGAGCGTGGTGTTCTCAATGGCGTGGCTTGTTATAAAACCGTCGAGACAGACCATGACGGGGAGGAGGACCTTTTTGTTCTCCGCTATCCTTACGGCCTGTATGAGGTTGTCATAGGCCTCCTGGACCGTCTCGGAGTACAACTGCACCCAGCCAGAGTCCCTCGCGCCCATGGAGTCTGAATGGTCGCAGTGGATATTTATGGGGGATGAAAGCGCCCTGTTGACGTCTGTAAGCACTATGGGCAGCCTCATGCCAGAGGCTACGTAGAGCATCTCCCACATGAGGGCGAGGCCCTGGGAGCTTGTGGCCGTCATGACGCGGGCCCCTGCGGCGCTCGCGCCTATGCAGGCGCTCATGGCCGAATGTTCGCTCTCCACGTTGATGAGTTCGGTATCAACGGCGCCGTCGGCCACGTAACTGGAAAACTCCTCAACCACCGTGGTTGAAGGCGTTATGGGATACGCGGCGGATACATCGGGGTTTATCTGCTTCATGGCGAGGGCAATCGCCGAATTTCCTGTGAGCCCCACCTGAGCTTTTGTAACGGGGGAAATAGCCATCAGTCGGCCTCCTCTTCCATTGTAATGGCCTGAACCTTGTCAGGGCATTCGGTTGCGCATATGCCGCACCCCTTGCAGTGCCTGAGGTCAAAGCCCACCATCTTGCCCTCCTCCACGATTACCGCGGAATCAGGGCAGACGACCCAGCATATAAGGCAATGTATGCACTTCTCATTGTCGAGTAAGGGCCTTAATTTTCTCCAGTCGCCTGTTTCGTACTCGTGGGCGGTGCCGCCTCTTTCTATAACGCCCCCAAGGGGGGGATCCTTTCTCTCTGCCATATTTTCGCTCCTTTATCTCAAAAGGTCGCAGACCCGTTTATAAGCGTTATGTGCCCTTTACCTCGTTATAGCCCCTGTTCATGGCCTCTACGTTTCCATCGATGACCTTGGGGCCGAATTTTTTCGAGTAGTTGGTCTTGAAATTATCCACAAGGACATCAAGGCCCACTATATCGGTAACCCTGGCGAGCGCCCCGAGCAGAGGCGTGTTGGGCATGAGCCTCCCGATAGTATCAATGGAAATCCCTGAGGCGTCCACGGTATAGACCTTCGCGTCCTTGTCCTCGAGTCCGAGTTCCGCGCGCATCTCCTCCGGTGATTTATGAGTATTGACGATAAAGACGGCCCCCTTGAGGGCGCCCAACGTAACCCCGGCGGAACCACCGATAAGCGTGGGATCCGCGATAAGAACGAAACCCGGGTTTGTCACCTGACAGTGAAGCTTTATAGGGTCGTCGGAGACCCTGTTATAGGCCCTCACCGGAGCGCCCATCCTCTCAGGGCCGAAATCGGGAAAGGCCTGTACGAATTTACCCGACCTCAGACATGACTCACCGAGCAACTTCGCCGCAGTTACAACGCCCTGCTGGGCCCTGCCGTGCCATCTTACCTCAAGGTAACTCTCCATGGTTTCACTCCAATGTCTGTTGGTATAAACGCGTCATTAAAAACAGGTATAAACGCGCCCCCAGGCTCTTTGCCCCACTCCGCCATCTTAGACCCGGGCCTGCGGTCATATCTTTTATTCGGCGCCTCCCTCCGGTCAAACCGGTAAAAAACCTCTCCTAGGGAAACCCTTTGCCTTGTCCAAAACCTGCCCGCTATCCGATCGGCCCGGCATCTAAAGTCAACCCACTATCCAAAAAATGCCCGACATCCCAAATCAGCCCGCTATCGGAAAACTGCCCGGTATGCGAAATCAGCCCGTATATCCCAAATCAGCCCACTACCCAAAATCGCCCGATTTTTAAAATCGCCCGGTGTCTTAAATCGCCCGGTGTCTTAAATCGCCCCGGTTTCTAAAATCAGCCCCGGTGTCTGAAATCGGCCCGGCTGAAAAATGCCGGCCCTGTCAACCGAAGTCCTTTCTACCCTCCATGGCCCTGCCGAGCGTGACCCTGTCCATGTACTCTATATAACTGCCCACTGGAACGCCCGAGGCTATCCTCGTTATCTTGATGCCGTAGGGCTTTAAGAGCCTCGCAAGGTACACTGACGTGGCCTCGCCTTCGGTGTCAAAACCGGTGGCAAGGACCACCTCTGTTACGCCGTCGGACTCGACCCTTGAAAGCAGTTCCTTGATCCTCAGTTCATCGGGGCCGACGCCCTTCAAGGGGGCGAGGCTGCCGTGGAGTATATGGTATCTGCCAGCGTACCCGCCCGCGTCCTCAAGGGCCATCATGTCCTTGAAGTCAGAGACAACGCAGAGCTCGGCCGCGTCTCTCCTGTCATCGGCGCATATCCGGCAGGGGTCCCTGTCTGAAAAGGCCATGCACGCCGAGCAGAGCGAGACGTTCTCCTTGACGTCAACGAGACTCGCCGCCAGTTCATCGGCATATTCCCTGCCTGTGTTGAGAATATACATGGCAAGCCTTGCGGCCGTCTTCTCGCCTATCCCCGGCAGGCCGGAAAAGGCCTTTATGAGCCTCTCTATGGGCCCGGCATACTGCATTTATATAAGAATCCGCTTACGCCGGAGCCCCCTTGAAAGGACCGGCGTTATTATGTACGTTACGGCCGCTCGATACAAAGGCGGCCTTTTTTTGCTTATTTAAAGAGACCCGGGATGTCCATCCCCAGCCCCAGCCCCGAGGTTACCTTGCCCATCTCTTCGGAGACCATCTGCTTGCTTCTTCTGAACCCTTCGTTCACCGCGGCGACTATCAGGTCCTGGAGCATCTCAACGTCCTCTGGGTCGACAACAGAGGGGTCCACCTTCAAGGAGACGAGTTCCTGGTTTCCGTTAACAACGGCCGTTACCATACCCCCGCCCGCCGACGCCTCGCAGGTCTTTGTGCCAAGCTCCTTTTGCACCTCGGCGAGTTTCTCCTGCATCTTCTGGGCCTGCTTCATAATATTTCCGAGATTTTTAGACATTTGTCCCCCTGTAAGAATCTTCTATAACCCTTCCGCCCAAGATACGGATAACCTCCGTCACAAGGCCGTCAGGTTTTTTTTTATCCGGTTCTGCGTTGTTGCCGGCTATTATATTCACCTTGACCGGCCTCTTATAATAGTCCTTGAGCATCTCTTCGAGGCGGCCCTTCTTAAGCCTTAAAAAATTGGCGTTCTTATTGTCCACGGTAATCTCCGCGGAAGAGCCCTTTAACTCTATGACGGCCGACCCAAGGGGTCCGGCGAGCGCCCTGTTCCTCCTCTTTATGAACTCGACGACGTCCCCGCCGTCCTTTTCCGGACCGCCGTACCCGGCTGAGTCTTCCCCGGCGCCGGCAGGCACGTGTGAAGCGGCATTTTCCTCTTCTTGGCGGGGCGTCTTGCCCGGCCTTTCCGGGGCCTGGTTTGCACCTTTATCAAAAGAAACCCTGTCAAAAGAGCCCGTACCGTCAACGCCGAGCCTGCGTCCGAGGGTTTCGAGCCTCTCAACCAATTCGGCCACCGGTTTCACTTCGTCAAAGTGGGCGCCCCTCAAGAGCGCCATCTCGAAAGCATATCTGGGGTAAGCGCTCCTTGAAACCTCTTCATAGCCCCTGGAGATGATGCTGAAGAGCATGTGGAGGCGCTCTATGCCCATGCCTTCAGCCAGGTCCCCGAGCTCCTTCAACTCCTCGTCGGTGGCCTCGAGAAGGTCCCCCGCGCCTGTGGTCTTTAATATGGTAAGATCTCTTATACGGGCGAGAATCTCTGCGCAAGCCTTTTTTAAATCATAACCAAAATTATGTATCTTTTCAACAATATTTAAGCACCCCGCGCCGTCACCGGAAACAAGCGCCCTCAAAAGGGCCATGAGCACGCTTCTGTCCATAAGCCCAAGCGCCGTAATAACGTCGGCGCTCTTAACGGCCCCGCCGCCGAAGGCGAGGACCTGGTCCAGCAGGCTCTGGGCGTCGCGGAGGCTGCCGTCGGCCTCACGGGCTATGGTATAGAGCGCGTCCCTGTCAAAGACAATGCCCTCATCGTTAAGTATAGCCTCAAGATGGCCCTGAATGGCGCTTAAGGATATGCGCCTGAAGTCGAACCTCTGGCACCTGGAGAGTATGGTGGCCGGGATCTTATGGACCTCGGTGGTGGCGAAGATGAAGACCACATGAGGGGGCGGCTCTTCAAGGGTCTTCAAGAGCGCGTTGAAGGCCGGCGTGGAGAGCATATGCACCTCGTCGATTATATACACCTTGTACTTGCCCCCGGCGGGCATATACATGACGTTCTCTCTCAGTTCCCTCACATTGTCCACGCCGGTATTGGAGGCGCCGTCTATCTCGAGGACGTCCACGGAAGAGCCGGTTGTTATCCCGCGGCATGATTCGCACTCGTTGCACGGCACGGCCGCAGGCCCCTTGGCGCAGTTAAGCCCCTTTGCGAGTATCCTCGCGGCAGTGGTCTTGCCCACCCCCCTGGGCCCGGAAAAGAGATAGGCATGGGCTATCCTGCCAGAGCCGAGGGCGTTCTTCAGGGTCCTGGTTACATGGTCCTGCCCTATTATCTCCTCAAAGAGGGCAGGTCTCCATTTTCTTGCTATTACGAGGTAGGAACTCATCTTTGATTTTCCGGTAATGGTTAAGAGATGTGGGGCGCACCCGGCGGCTCACCGGCGCCGGGTGAAGATGCTTGCGGGCGGTGCTGATAGCCAGGCACCCTTGCGGCACATGGGTTCAAGCAGCTACCGTTGCTTCCTTCCGGACCTGGCGGATTTCGCGGCCCTTCCATTGCGCAAGACCCGGCTATCAGCACAGCCCGCAAACGCGTTACGACTTTAAAATGGCGGAGAGAGAGGGATTCGAACCCTCGGTACACGATGAATGCACACACGATTTCCAGTCGTGCCCCTTCGGCCGCTCGGGCATCTCTCCGCTGTGGACTTCGTGGACAAAGCTTTTTTTAATGAGGCTACCCCCCCTGAGCCGGATAAGCCAACCATTCAACAACCGCGCGCCCTGCGGCCGGCGCTGAGATTGGGGGAAAATATGGCGGAGAGAGAGGGATTTGAACCCCCGGTCCCGCAAAGCGGGACAACTGATTTCGAGTCAGCCCCCTTCAGCCTCTCGGGCATCTCTCCGTAAGCACTTAAAACATACAAACTTTTACGGCCCCGAAATCCCCTTGCCCTTCGCCGGCAAAAGGGTAACCTTTACGCCCCGGCTTAAGGCTCCACAAGCACGAGGCTGAACCTCTGGCTGTTGTATGAGTTGAACTCGGGATAATCCTTGAATATCCAGCCGCGTGTGACGACCTCGTTCCCTTTGAGTATGTCGACGAGGACAGCCGTATTGTTGGGCTCATTGGACCTCGACTCGATGTGGTTCTCCGATATGGCGTAATCGGGAACAAATACCTCTACCTTGAGCTGGTACCCGTCATCGGTCAATTGCACGGTGGAACCTATCTTAAGGTTTACCGACTTCGTCTCTTTCGAGGCGTTGTCCGTAATCTTGATAGTGACCTCTTTCCATTTTTCCTGAACCTCTTTGGATATCTTTACGTCTTTCTGGGTCTTTATGGCGGAATGAGAGGCCTTGGCTATATCTTCCGTAGTTTTATCTACGGCGGGATGCTCCTTGGGAAGGGCCTCCTGTCCGCTCACGGCAGCGGGCGCCTTCTCCGTAGAGGCCTTCTCTTCCTTGGACCCGCCGCATCCGGCAAGGGCCAGAAAAAGAACGCCCAGGAGAACGATGAAATACCGGCCGGCACCGTTCATACCGTATGTTTTTTTGCCTTCCATTGGTCTTTATACCTCCGGTTAAATTTTGTAAAATATATCACAGACAACGGCCCTTTTAAAGGGAAAAAAAGCTTTTCAGGTTTCAATTCTTGTGCGTGGCCGCCCGAAAGCCCGTTGACGAAACCAAGGGCAAGACAAAAAAAATCACATGAAGAGGGACGGCCTTGAAACCCCGGGCAAAGAGGGTCCGATGAAGGCGCGGAGCCGGGCGTGATATTTCTCAAGGGGACGCCCCTTAACCCTCACCCGGGCCTCTTCCTCATCTTCACGGCCCCAAGGATGAGGTTGGCAACGACGGCCACAAAACCCAATTCGTCTTCGGTAAAATCTTTTGTCACAACGGTCTGGGCGTTAAGCGCGCCGAAAGGGTCCTCGCCGGAGTAGATGGGATAGGAGTACATGGTCCTTATCTTGTACTGCTCCTCGCGCGTCTCGGAAAAATAGTGGTAGCGCTTGTCCGAGGAGACGTCCTCGATGAGCAGCGGCCTGCGCTCCTTAAGAGCGAAGCCCGTGATACCCTCGCCCAGCTTCAGTTTCGCCTTGCCCACGGCCTCCTGCGCGAGGCCGTAAGTGCCCCTCAACACGAGTTGGACGCCGTCCCAGAGGTATATGGAACAGATATCCACGCCGAGCCTGTCTGCCGTCTTTTCGGCGACTGTCTTCAATACCTCGTCGAGGTCGTAATCCGAGGAGGCGAGCATGCTCACCTCTTCAAGGGTTATTATCTCCTTACGCTCCCTGGCTGCGGCATCGGCCTGAAAGAAAAACCTTCCCTCCTCGTCGAATATGAGCGGCAGGAGGCTCTCCTTCGAGAGGTGCGGGTTTATGGTCTTACTCGCCGCCGTGGCCGTCTGGTATTCCAGATAGCCGCAGGAACAATATGACTTTATCTTGAAGTCATCGACGCGCACAGAGCGCATCTTCTTCCCGCATTTTCTGCATCTGATTATGGACTCCATGGACTCTCCTTTGAATAATAAACGGTCGCCTGAAAACCCTTCAATCCTTTGACCCCTCTCCCTTGTCTATCGCGCCCTCGGGCGGCAGGCTCAATCTCACGACCTTGCCGTGCTCACCGAGGAGAGGGAACTCCCTTCCGTCAAAGGTGAGGCTTACTCCGGCGGCGTTGCCTATGACGAGCGAAAAATTCTCGCTGGCCGTCCATTCCACTTCCTCCCCCTCTTTTAGAAGTACCTCAAAAGGCTCTCCGCCGTCAAGGGTCGTCTTTATCCAGACATCCTCAAGGGCCTTCACTTTAAGGACGTGTCCCGGCCCCTGTGGCGCGCTCTTTACCTCCGCCGGCTTTGCCTCCTGCGGCGGGCTTAAGTCCGCCGGCCCGGGAGGGGCCTCTTCAACTTTTTCCGCAGAATCCGTCTGAGGGGCCGTTGGGGCTTTATCCCCGCGAAGGGGCTCGAAGCGGGATTTTCCGGAAATAACGAAATAAAAGGCTATTATGATAATCACACCGATGACTACGAGCACGGTGACGATATTCTTTGAATTAAGGGAGAAGGGCCTTTTTTCCTGCGGGAGTTCTTCGTCGCGCGCGGGCATTACCTGCAACGACGTCTCCCTCACATACATCTCGTAGCGCAGAAGTGTGTCCGTCTCATCGAGACCCAGGCACTTGCAGATGGCCTTTATGTAGCCCCTAATAAAGGCCGGTGCCGGCAACAGGTCGAACCTGTCCTGCTCAAGGGCCTTGAGGTTCTTCAAGGGCACGCGCGTGGACTCGTGCATCTTTTCGAGAGATATGCCCCTGTATTCCCTCTCTCTTTTTATGTAGGTTCCGGGACTTTCCATATATCATCACCACGAATAAATAAAAGGCTTTTTACCGCCATGAAAAACACAAGGGTTAACCTCCCGGCAAGATCATCATCCTCAAATAACGGGGTCAAGGTCGCGTCTGCCGGAAAGAAGTGCCGGCCTCGTCGGCGTGCATCCAACGGGGAAGCGGGGAAGGTGTGCGGCGCGGTAAAAAATTCAAGCCTCATTCTAAAACCGGATTATCTCATAAGTTCGATATAATCTCTTGCAGACGCCGCGTGGTCGCTCCCGGGGGAGAGCTCTACTACCTTCGTAAAGGCCTTGAGCGCGCCGGGGGTGTCTTTTACCTTGACGAGTGTGAGGCCGAGCCTGTAATAGGCGTCCACATACATCGGGTCGAGTTCAACGGCCCTGGTGTACGCCCTGACGGCCCTTTTGTCCCGCTTCATCTTCTCAAGGGTGCGCCCGAGATGGTAATAGGCCTTCTTGTAGCCGGGATTGAGCTTTATGGCCTTTCTCAGTTTTTCATCGGCCTCTTTGTAAGCACCCTTATTGTAATACGCCACCCCCATATTAACGTAGGCCCTCTCAGGCGTTCTATAATAGATGTTTTCAAGCGCCTTGCCGGCCTCGACGATGGCGTTGTCCCAGTCCTCCTCCATAAGGTATACAAGGGAGAGGTTTACCCTCGCCTCGGAAAAATCAGGTTTGAGCCTTATCGCCTTCTTCAGGTGCTTTTTCGCGTCGCTGTTCAAATCGCGCGCAAAATACGCGAGCGCCAGCGCAACGTGATAGGAGGGTTTTTTGGGGTTCAGTTGTACGGCGGTGTTGAGTTCCTTCAAGGCCTGGGGCAACTTGCCGTCGTGATAGTATACGACGCCGAGCCTGTAACGGGTCTCAGCCACCTTTTTCCTCTTCTCGATGGAATGGGCGCAGGCGGTTAAGAGAAAAAATACCGCCGTGAGGCAAAGCACGCCCTTAAAGGACCTTATCCCGAGCGGCGCCTGCGGCTTTTTATTCAAAGTTCCAACCATGGCATAGGTTTAAAAAAACGCTCAAAAGCAGGGTATTCGAAGTCCGGAGTCCACTTCCTTCAACCCCCGCCTCCACACTTAAAAAGAACCCCGGATTTATCAGATAAAAATGCCGGCTCAAGACATCTTAAAGGGGGAAAACCAGCGCCGGGAGGGTATTTATAAACTATCACAATTCCTCAAAATGGGTCAACTTCTTAAATTCCGTGTAGCGGGCGCGTATCTCTTCGTTGGAAAGTTCGCCGAGTCTGTCGAGGCTGAAGGCCTCGACGTTGAAAGACGCCATAACGCTGCCGAATATTATGGCCCTCCTCATATTCTCCTCGCTCAAATCCCCTGTATTGGCGAGATACCCCATGAGCCCGCCGGCGAAACTGTCGCCCGCACCCGTGGGGTCGAATATATCCTCGAGGGGATACGCCGGGGCCGAAAAGATCGAGGACCCCTTGAACATGAGCGCCCCGTACTCGCCCCTCTTTACGATAAGGGTCCTGGGTCCGCAGGCCAGTATCTTTTTAGCGGCCTTCACAAGGGACGCCTCGCCGGAAAACTCCCGTGCCTCACCCTCGTTTATTACGAAGAGCTCCACCCGCTTCAAGAGTTTTCTCAAGACATCGGGCTTTCCCTCTATCCAGAAGTTCATGGTGTCACAGGCTACGAGCTTGGGGTTTTTTACCTGGTTCAAGACCTTCAACTGGAGTTCGGGGTCAATATTGGCCAGAAAGAGGTACTCGGACTCGGCAAGGTGGTCCGGTATCTGCGGGTCGAAATCGCTGAAGACGTTCAACTGGGTATCGAGGGTGTGGGCCTGGTTCAGGTCGTAATCGTAGCGTCCCTCCCACCTGAAGGTCTTGCCCGGGACCTTCTGGAGTCCGGAAACGTCTATGCCCCGTTCTTTAAGCCCGTCCACATGCTCGTCGGGAAAGTCCGAGCCGACTACGGCCACAAGCCTCACGTTGGAGAAATAACTCGCCGACGTCGAAAAATATGTCGCCGACCCGCCGAGGACCTCTTTTGCCTCTCCAAAAGGCGTTTTAACGCTGTCAAAGGCCACAGAACCCACCACAAGGATACTCATAAACTAAAACTCCTTATCTGTTTAAAAGATTTAAGGCCCTCTTCTTTTAGAGGTATTTGCCTATAATAAGGTCAAGGTCTTCTTTCGCCTTCTCCGGTATCGCCGACGTGTCCGTAATCACGGCGTACTTCATGGCCGTGGCGCATTTGCACTCCCTCGGCTCGCCGACGCCGGGGGCCGCCAGCCTTATTATCTCCTTTGCCATGGCCACGTTCTTCTTAAGCGTTTCAAGTATCATCTCCACTGTAACAGACTCCTCCTCGGCGTGCCAGCAGTCATAGTCCGTGGAGAGCGCGATGGTGGCATAGCATATTTCGGCCTCCCTCGCGAGCTTCGCCTCGGGTATATTGGTCATGCCTATGACGTCCACCCCCCAGGACCTGTAAACATTGGACTCGGCCCTCGTGGAGAACTGCGGGCCCTCGATACAGATATAAGTGCCTCCCATATGCACGTCGGCGCCGGCGTCCTTTGCGGCGCCGTGGAGGACCTTGCTCAAATCCCCGCATACAGGGTCGGCGAACTCAATATGGCCCACCATGCCGGAGCCGAAGAATGTAGACACCCTCCCCTTTGTCCTGTCGAAGAACTGGTCGGCTATAACTATGTGGCCGGGCTTAATCTCCTCCTTCATGCTCCCCACCGCCGAGACCGAGATTATCCACTCAACACCGAGTTTTTTCATGCCGTAGATGTTGGCCCTGTAATTGAGCTCAGAGGGAAGCAGCCTGTGACCGCGGCCGTGCCTGGGGAGAAAGACCATCCTCACATCCCCGAGACGCCCCGTAATGTACTCGTCGGAGGGGTCCCCGAAGGGCGTTGAGACCTTTACCGGCTTCACGTCCTCAAGCCCCTCCATATCATAGAGGCCGCTCCCGCCTATAACGCCTACCACCTTCTCCTTCATAAAAAAATCCCCTTTCCCGCCTTTTTATCCTATCCTTTTTCACATGCCCGTTGCCGGGAGAAAAAGCGCGGCAACAGCAAACGGTAATTTTTACCATTACCCGCGCTTACCTTCAACACTTTTCTTGTCCACGCCCGGGGGACAGCGCCGTCTCCGCAAAAACAACCTCAATCAGCCCTTGAGCTGGCCGCAGGCGGCCCCGATGCCGGCGCCCTTGCTCTTCCTTATGACGACGGTATAGCCGGCGCTCCTCAATATATCGGCGAAGCGAAAGACCCTGTCTTCTTCGGGACTCCTGAAAACGGCGCCGGGGTAAACGTTAAAGGGGATAAGGTTCACCTTGCACCTTATACGGGCAAGTATCTTTTTAAGCGCCACGGCGTGTGAGTCGGCGTCGTTGACTCCTCCTAAGAGGACATACTCGACGGTAATGCGCCTTTTACCCTTCAGGGGGTACGCTTCAAGGGCCTCTATAAGGTCGGCGAGGGGGTATTTTTTATTAACGGGCATGAGCGCCGACCTCAGTTCATCGTCGGGCGCGTTAAGGGAGACGGCGAGGTTGGCGTCTGTCTCTTCGCCGAGCCTTTTTATCCCGGGGATTATGCCGGCCGTAGAGACCGTTACCTTGTTATGGGAAAAACCAAAACCTTTCGCGTCCGTCAATATGTTCACGAACTTAACGACGTTGTCGCAGTTAAGGAGCGGCTCGCCCATGCCCATGAGCACTATGTTGGTTAGTTCCGGACCCCCGGCAAGGACCTCGCCGGCGGAAAAGACCTGCCCCGTGAGCTCGGCGAGAGAGAGGTTCCTCTTAAACCCCATGGCCCCGGTGAGGCAGAAGGCGCACGCAAGCGCGCAACCAACCTGGCTCGACACGCAGAGCGTGGTCCTTGCGCCCCCGGGTATGACAACCGACTCGATACCTGCGCCGTCGTCAAGGCGAAAGACGAGTTTCCTCGTCCCGTCAGAGGACTCCATCACAGCCGTTATCTCAAGCGGGCCGATATAAAGGGCGCTCTTGAGCCTCTGCCTCAGCGCAGTTGAGATATCCGTCATGGCGTCTATGGAGGGGGCCTTCCCGGCGTATAACCACCCGTATATCTGGGACGCCCTGTAAGGCCTTTCGCCGAGAGAGGATACCAGATCCAGAATATCCCCGTATGTAAAACCCCTTAAATTTCTCATGGCTGTGTATTGTGATTGAAGAGGCCGGGAGACGGCCTGTTAAAGGCCCTGAAAGGGCCGGAGGGAATTTTTTTTGTTATCGCTCTACCTTTGAAATAAGCCAGTAAACAGCGCCGAGCACGGCTACGGCGGCTATGAGCGTTAACTGGTTGCTCGTGGCCTCGGCGCCGTGATGCAGCGAGGCAATCAGTATCTCTCTTATTACGGCAACGAGCGCCACGCTTACAAATACCTTTATGGCGAATTTTCCGCCCCTTAAGTGCCGTATCTCCGTGTCCATGAGCTCTATTACAACCCATAGCATAAGGAGCGTTCCCAGGGTGCTCAGGAGACCCTTCTCCACATCCCCGTCAAAGACGTGGGCCATGTCGTTGACGAAAAGGACTATGACCATGACGCCTATAACTACGAGACCGAGGACAAGGATAAGGTTCATGCCGTAGACAAAACGGTTGGCGGCCTGTATGAGATAATTTTCCACCCGCTGGGAGAGGAAGAATTTCTTTTCCTCGGCGATGTAGGAGCTGGTAAAGACGTCGAGGTTTATTTCCAGTACCTTTGTAACGGAGCGCAGGAGATAAGCGCACTCCCCGCTCTCCTCGACCTCATCCCGTACCTTTTCACGCAGATAATCCTTTGTGAAATGGAAGGCGGCGTTTACGTAATGCGCCGGAAGGTTTATCCTCACATGGGTCATGCCAACCTTTTCAAGCCCCTCAAGGTACCTGGGGCCGTACTCGCCTGAAAAGAGGTTCATGAACCATAGTTTGAGGGCGTCCTGGTGCCTCTTTATGGTGGCGTCGTCCTTTAAGAACTTGTCCGCCTCCTCGAAGTTCTTTACATAATTGTAGAACTGCACCACGAAGTCGTCGCGGTACTTCTCCATCAACGGCTTGAGCTTCTTAAGGTTTTCAACATCGCCGACGGTGAAGCTGTAATGGGCCTTTATTTTTTCTATGGAAGTCATCTATTCCGCGAATACCTCAAGGGCGTTAAAAAAGTACTTTATCTCGAAATCAGCGGTCTCCGGGCTGTCGGAGCCGTGGACGACATTCGACTCTATGGAGTCGGCGAAGTCCTTTCTGATGGTGCCGGGGTCGGCCTCTTCGGGGTTTGTCGCCCCCATGACGCCCCTTACGGCCTTTATGGCGTTATCACCGGAGATAACCATGGGCACCACGGGCCCCGAACTCATGAAGTCCGTAAGACTTGAAAAGAAGGGCCTCTCTTTATGGACCTCGTAAAAGCCCTCGGCCTCTTTCTTCGTAAGACTAATCATCTTAAGGGCGCAGACCTTGAGCCCCAACTTCTCGAACCTCGATATAACCTCGCCGACGATATTCTTTCTCACGCCGTCTGGTTTGACTATTGAAAGAGTCTTTTCCACCTTTTGCCGTCCTCCTGAAGTTTTCTATATTTTTAATTCTTCTAATAACTGAAAGCGTCTTTGGAGATTAAAAAAAAACGTCCTCTCACAGGCACGCCGCCCTGCTACCCGCCGCCCGGGGCATATTAAATAAGACCACCCGGCACAGAGACCCGCCCCTTGAAGACAGGCCAACCGTTGGAAAGGAATTCGAGGCCGGCAACCTGCCGGCCCGGGGCTAAACCCCTCACGTGCCTCCGAAGCCTATTGTAGTCTTGCCCTCTTCCACGATAACGGGAACATCACGGCTGCCGCCGGAGATCCCGAGCATCCTCTCCATATTCGAGGCAGAGGCCTTGACGTTTACATACTCTACTTCGTAACCCTTTTTCGCGTAAT
>BTQV01000005.1:0-22715 GCA_036986055.1 Thermodesulfobacteriota bacterium | reverse complement strand
TCGGCCTGAAGGCCGAGTTCTTCGAACTTCATATTATAATACTCCATGTAAACGGCCTACCCATTTTAATGGGCCGGTCTAGGCTGGATATTTAAGGTTGTTGCGGTGAAAGGGTTGAAGGTTTAAGGATGGGATCAACCATGACTCTGCGCGTACCGACCGGTTGGTACTACCTATGTAATCCGCTTACCTTAGCACGTATGCCGGTGGATGTACAGAAAGTTTTTTTAGTTTGACCCGGACCGGTCCGCCGTACCATTATTTATTAGAATGAATTTTATCCGCTTGAGAGTCCCCTTGAAACCGATTCAACAGATTTAATTGTTTCTACCGGTTTACCCTTTGGTGCCGGCTTGTGAGCAAGTCATATCCGCTAACTCCATCCGCCCGCCCCTCTGGAAAAGGTGAATATGTGTCCGGGCCCCGGGGTTTTCTTCAAGGGATGGTCTTGCCTGCCTATCGTATTCGTCCGTTGCCAGGGAATGCACCTTTAATCTAACTTTAATGTTTCTTCTGGTAAATTTAAGCTCTTAATTATCCTTGTTTTTTTATTTCCAGTGGGGAGTTTTTTTCAGTCAGAAAAAACATTAAAGGAAGCATTTTAATAATCGGGCTAGGCGGGCAGACGGGTAAATACGCGCGAATCTTTCGCCGACAACAGGAAGGAAGTGGTCATACAGGAGCTCGTTCCGGGCCGTGGGTTGTCCGGAGTTCGATCCTGTTAAAAAGAAGAGGCTAAAGGAAGGGTTTACGGGCAACGCCTTTGAATGGGAGCGTGTTGAAAGAGGTTTTGAAGAGGCGGCTGATGTGAGGGTAAGGGCGGCTAAGAGCCGGGCATTACACGCCGCTTAACCCCGACATTCCTTTGGGGGGCGTCGAATCGCCTGCGCTTCCCGATATAAAGGCGGGGCTCGGGAAAAATATCCTTTTATGTGTGTGAGGTCATTGACTCTCTCGCGCATGTATGGAGAAAATGTGCATGGGACGCCTGCGTGTTATAGCGGTCCCGGGTGAATGCGGTCTTTTTTAAATAAATCAAATCGTCATAATAATACTCCGTTGCGGTTTTGTCCGGCAGGTAAAGACAATGCGCCTTCGGAAGCAACCTCTAAAATGGGAAAATACTAAATCCTGATAAGGAAGGAGAGTAGACGTGACTTATTTCAAAAAGAGGTTTTTTGCCGTTTTTGTATGCGCGCTGGGTCTGTGGGCCTTCTCCGGCCCCCATGCCTTCGCCAAGGACAAGGCCGGACTGAAGTGGGGCGCCGAATTCGACGTGGAGCTGGCCTATGACAGCAATATCTATAAACTCTCAGGGATACAGAAGGACCGTCTCGACGTTAACAATACGTCGGACCAGATAAGCGGCCGGTTCAATGATATGGAGTCGGCCGGTGATTTCGTCACGTCGCCAAGGTTCAAACCGTCGCTGAAGCTCTCGGGTCTGGGCGGCCGGACCTTTCGGATTACACCAAGCGTCACCTATAATCTTTACGCGCGGAATAAGGAAAAGAATTTTCTCGAACTGGGCCTTGACCTCAGCCAGGATATAGGCAGTAAAGGCAAGTTCACGGTGGAATTGGACTATGACCCCGATGTCTTCCGCAAAAACTATCTATCCGACGCCGTGGACACGGACGGTAACGGGAGTATCAGTTCTTCTGAAAAGATTTTTTCGGCCGCCAACTACGACGAATCTTCAATAGCGGCCTCGTACAAGCACCGCCTGTGGAAACACGCCAAGGGACGCAGAGGCTATTTGGGCCTTGACAAGGTCTACGGCGAAGTCCTCGTGGGATTCAAAAAGAGGGACTATGACAACCCCTTTGAGAACCGCAGTTACGATGACATCTTTGCCGGTACGGGCCTTGACATGGAACTCGGCAATGACTCCAAGGTGTCTTTCAGTTACCTCTTTGCAGATATCACCACGGACGTGGCCGGAGAGGTTTTGATACGTAACGAGCCCGACTTCGGCGTGGACTTTAACGGCGACGGCGACACCCTGGACCTCGATACCCGTACCGTACAGAACGTGGACCGTTCGCGCAACGAGCATACGCTGGGTGTAAAGGGGCGCACAAGGATAGGTAAACGTTGGTTCGCCGAGGCCGGCTACGATGTGCGTTTCCAGTTGTACAAGTCTGACCAACGTTTCGACGTGACGCGCCTGGACCGTAAAGACGTGCGCCAGAGGATAAACCTCGGCGTTAAAGGAAAACTGGCGCCCAAGTGGACGCTTGGGCTGGATTGGACCTTCTCCCACGAAAAGGCCTCAAGGGACGGCCTTGCCAGTATTGACCAGGCGGAGTCGAAGTCCTATAATAGACACGTAGTCGCGGCCGTAATATCCTACAAGATGTAAGAAGGCCGCAACGTAATGTGCTTAACTCTTGATAAGACTTAAAAGGCGGATAAGATGGATAGAGGAAAAAAAAGGATTTTATTTACGGGATACGCCCCCATACACTTCGTCTGCTTCCTCCCGGTCTATGAGCGGCTCGCCGCAGACCCCGGGGTGGAGCTTTTCCTTTCCGGCGGGTTCAAGCGGGTGGACGGCGATGATGTGACATACGAACTCGAAGGTTTTTACGACCCATTTCCAGTTGACATGAGCCACGTCATATCTATCGACCAAGTCCGGAGCGAGCATTTCGACGTCCTCGTCTCGGCGCACCTCTCCGATTCCCTTTTCCCTAAGTCCGTCGGTAGGAAGGTGCAGATATTCCACGGTGTTTCTTTTAAAAACCTCGCCGTGAGGCAGAAGGCCCTCCGTTATGATATCCTCTGTCTGCCGGGCCGTTACCATGCGGAACTCTATCAGAAGAGCGGGTTTGTTAGGGCCGACGGCTCCACCTGCCTCCTTACGGGGTTCCCCAAGACAGACCCGCTGGCAAAAGGCGAAATGGACAGGGACGCGCTCATCCGCTCAATGGGCATGGACCCGGCCAGAAAGACCCTCCTCTTCGCCCCCACGGGGGAGAAGAACAACGCCCTTGACACAAGGGGCATGGAGGTCATACGCGCTATTGCGGACGCGGGGTCATGGAACCTGCTTGTGAAGCCCCACGACCATCCGAAGAAGGATGTCGACTGGTTCACCGAGTTGGCGCCTCTGGAGGGCGAAGGTGTGCGCATTGTGAGGGACAAGGATATTATCCCCTACCTCCACGCTTCCGACCTCCTCTTGACCGACGCTTCATCGGTGGCCGTTGAATACACGCTTCTGGACCGTCCCATAGTCTTTATAGACGTGCCGAAACTTTTCAAGAAACTCAGGAAGCGGGCCCCGAACCTTGACCTTGAAACATACGGACGCAAGATCGGAGTGGTTGTCAAGAAGTCCGATGACCTTGCTTTGGCCGTGGCCGACAGCCTCGCGCACCCTGAACGGGAAGGTGAGATCAGAAGGGCCATGGCCCGCCATGTCTTTCACACGCCGGGCAGGGCGACTGAAAACGTGGCCGGCGTGGTCCTTTATGCGGCAGGCCTCGCCCGGGGACTGCCCGACGGCGTTGAGGTTGTCAGTGCCGCGGGTGAACCGTCCCACGACAGTGTGTCAGCTCATGTCTCATAGTCTCAGCCCGCTCAGCCGACCTGTTAACGCCAAGAGTTTGTGATGTGGACCAAAAAGAAAAAGAAACGGGCGATTAATACGTTAATCACCTATGGGAGTATGCACCGGTCCTGGTTCGTCAGGGGCGTCTTCGGCACCGTTGGCGTGGTTTTCTTTCGCCTGTTGATGCCGTGGCCTCTTCGTGGTGTGATTGAGCTGGTATTCCCCCGGGGGTCGCATAAGGGCAGGATCATGGTGGAGTATCTGCCCTCATGGGGAGACCCGGTGCTATGGCTCGTAGCCTTTTATGTACTTATGGCGGTGGGGCTCGGCATCTCGGAGATGATACAGAGAGTAAACTTCAAGAGGTTCTCCTCCCAGACGGCACATGACATGAGGGCCGCCGCCGTTAGGGGCGTGAGCGCCATTCCTTTGCGTCAACGCGCATCCACTGGTGACATCATCGCCCGTATCATCGGTGACAGCGCGCGCATCAAGGCGGGCCTTTCGGGCATCATGGTCCACGGCCTTCAGAACGGGCTCCTCTTTGTTCTCGTCACTGCCGTGATGTTCTATGTCTCCATCGAACTCGGCCTCATATTCTTCGTTGCCGGTCTTATCGCGGTCTTTATAGGCCTGACAATGGCCGACCCCGTGGCTACGACGGCGAGAAAGCTGAGGCGCAAGGAGGGTGACTACGCCACGGCTATTCAGGAGGGCCTTGAATCCGGCTTCATGAATCTTCAGATGGATGAGATCAACTGGTCGAGCGCGCGAAAGGAAGTGCGGTCCACCAAGCTCATCGCCCGTTCAACCCTCTACATCCACATAGTTCTCGCCCTTGCAGTGGGCCTCGCCCTCTGGCTCGGCGCCTATGGTGTGAAAACAGGGCACGTGGCGCCGGGAGACCTCTTTATCTTTATCCTTTATGCCTTTACCGTGCACCGTCGCATGGTTCAGGTGGGCCGCCAATTGTCACGCACCGGCAAGGTCCTGGCCTGCGCCGATAGGATAGGCGCCTATATCCGCCATGATGGGTCTGCGGAAGGGGGGAAGGTCGGCGTCGAAGCCGCCGTGCCGCTGAGGTCCGGACTGCGGCTCGAAAATGTACGCCTCGATTCCGCCCGTGGGCACAAGGACAGGGCGAGGCTTAAGCGCCTGGATCTCTTAATAGAGCCTGGGAGCCGGCTCGCGGTTATCGGGAACGTGGGTTCCGGCAAATCGAGCCTCATCCAGCTCCTGGCCGGGGTGGAATTCCCCGACAAGGGAAAGATATTCTGGGATGACACAGAGGTGACCAGGACCGACGGGATCCTTTCGTCGAGGGTCGCCTACCTGCCCCAGGAGCCGGTCTTTCCGCCCACCAAGGTCTGGAAGCTCCTGGGACTGCCGAGGTTCCAGGCGTTGTCGCCCGAGCAGGAGGAGACCTTGAGGCGGATCGGGGCACTCAGGCTGGCTCAGGGCTTTCAGAAAGGGCTTGACCAGAAGGTCGGTTCGAACAGTATTTCCCGGAACGAGGCGCGGATGCTCCGGCTTGCGGGGATACTGCTCGGGGACAGATCGCTCGTTTGGGTGCTTGACAACCCGTTGCCGGGCTTACGTGGCAAGAAGGCCCTCCGGTGCCTCGATGAAATACTGAGGCGGGCCGCAGAGCGTACCGTGATAATTTCCCTGCCCGATCCTGTTCATGTGAGCCTTTTCGAAAGGCTGCTTTTACTGCACAACGGAAAGGTCCAGTTCGACGGTTCGCCGGTCGGGTGGAAGGAATGGAAAGTCCAGCAACCCCAACAGGATAAACAGGCGCGGACTGTAAAATAAAAAAGGATGTTTTGAAGATAAGAGGGAGGTTTTAATGCAGGCGGTAATATTAGCGGCCGGATTTGGCAGCAGGTTGAACAGGTTGTCGAAAGGCCTGCCCAAGTGTCTTTTACCCGTGGGTGGAAGGCCTATTATCGAGCATCAGATTGAGGCGCTTAGCGACGCAGGCATAGGCAAGGTGCTCGTTGTGGTGGGACACAAGGCCGACGAGGTGCGAAAGACCCTCGGCAACAGGGTCGAGTACATAGAGAATACCCGCTACGCTGAAACCAACAGCCTCTATTCGCTCTGGCTTACAAGAGACTGGGTCAAAGACCCCTTCGTGCTCATGAACTGCGACCTCGTTTTTCAGCCGGAGATACTGGACCGTATTGTCGCGAAAGGGGGAAGCGTCCTCGCCTATGACTCCACATCGACCAAGGGTAAGGAGCAGACCAAGGTGGCCGTACAGAACGGCATGGTAGTCGACCTCGGTAAGGACCTTCCACCCGAGTCGGCGAGGGGCGAAAGCCTGGGATTGTTGTGCTTCGACTCCAAGGGGACCCATGCCCTCTTTTCCCGCGCCCACGCCTTAATCGAGAAGGGCGAGGAGAACAGCTGGGTCATCGAGGGCATCCGTTCGGTATGCAGGGAGATTGATTTGAAGGCGTACAACGTGGCCGGCATGCCATGGATTGAGGTGGATTTTCCCAACGACCTTGAGCGTGCCAGAAAAGAAGTCTGGCCCGCCATTATGAAGACACACTGGAAGAGGACCATCCATTGGAAGAAGACGAAATACATTGCCATGGGTTTGGTGGCGGCGGTGCTCCTTTCCACGGGGCTCCTTGTGGGCTCGTATTCGAACACCGAGAATATTTCATGGACCACCGAGGCCCCGGTGGACGCCAGGAAGGTTTCGCTCAAACTGACAAAGGGCCGCCAGAAGTGGTGGAAGTCGTCGATGGGCAAACCGCTCAAGGTCAACCTCGAAGGCCCTTCAGAGGTGAGGGCGCATGTAAGGCTTCTCATGGCGCCGGGGACGGTGGAACCGGGCAGGTACGTTATTGAGGTTTCATTGGACGGGAAGCCCTACACGTGGCAGAGTTTCAAGGCGACGCCCGACGCGGACGCCTCTTTCAAGGATTTTGTCGTGGGAGACCGTGACAGGGTTGAGTTCAAGATACCCGAGGGGGCCCATACCGTGGAAGTGGGGCTTCTGGCGGGCACGAGCGATAAGTTCCTGGCGCGCGTCAGTTACCCCGAACCCCTCTCCCTGGAAGAAGACCAGACGGGGGAGTAGTTTTTGGGAAAGATTCCCCTGGGGGAGTGTTCCCTCTCTCCCCGCCCTTGCCAACTGTAAAAACCACGTTATAATAATACCATCCTTCATGTGCGGTGTGTTTTATTAGTCCCCGCCGGGGATATCCCTCTTGTTTTACTCAAAATTCATTACGAAAGGTCTATTTATGTGTGCCGCTTCCTGGGTATTCGCAATCAACGAGGACGAACTTGACGAGGGGGCGTTCGGGGTCGTATTCCCCTTGGGCGTCCCCGTGCTTATCATAAGGAAAGAGGGGCGTATTTACGCCCTCTCCAACAAGTGCGAGCATATGGGCTGTCCCATGGACGGCGGGACCCTTGAGGGTTACGCGATAAAATGCCCCTGCCATGACTGGAAATACGACATAAGGACGGGTGAGTTTCTGGCGGCGGGGGAGATAAAACTCAAGACCTATGAATGGAAGGTCTCGGAGGGCAAGGTCTTTGTAATGGTTTGAGGAGGCGGATATGGAGAAGGTCCTTTTGTACGCGCTGAGCACGTGTCCCTGGTGCAGGAAGGCGAAAAAATTATTTAATGAGCTCAACGTGGAGTTCGACTTCGTGGACTACGACCTCGCCGGAGAGGATGAGCAGGCGCGGATACGCGAGGAGATAAAAGGTTCCGGCGCTGATTTTGCCTTTCCATGGGTCAGGATAGACGGGCGCGTAGTCGAGGGTTATAACCCGGAGGAATACCGTGAACTCCTGGGCATCGAGTAGGGATGAGAAATGAAGATTGAATCGCGTAAAAAGGCCTTGAGGTATCTCTTCGATTATATTGCCGGCCGCCTGGGGTATAAGTTCAGCCCCGACGAAGAACTCGTCGACTTCCTACTTACTCAGGAGGTAGTGCTTGAGCAAAAACACGGCATACCCTATTGTCCCTGCCAGGGGATTACCGGGAAGAGGGAAGAGGATATGAAGATAGTGTGTCCCTGCATACCCTTTCACAGGGAGCATTTCGACGCCATGAAGCGCTGCTGGTGCGGGCTCTTCGTGCACAAGGACGTAACAGACCCGGACAAACTCATGCAGGTGCCGGCCCGCGCCGTAAAGGGAGGTTAGGATGCTCGTCGAGGTGGCGAAGAAGGGCGATATAGGCCCCGGAGGGATGAAGGCCGTGGAGGCCGGCGGCGTTGAAGTGGTCCTGTGCAGATATAAAGGAAAGTATTACGCCTTTGAAAGACGCTGCGGGCACATGAACGCCCCCCTTGACAGGGGGACTTTGACGGGATACATACTCACATGCCCCATGCACTGCGTCCAGTTCGACGTAACCACGGGTGAGGCCCTCTCCGGGCCTGTGCCCCATGATTTCGGGGGCGAGGTCCCTTCCGAAAGCATGTCGAAGTTTTTCGTCCGCATAGGAAAGCTCATGTCGGAGATAAGGACCTGCAACATAAAGACATACAGGGTCGAAGTGGACGGCGATTCCATCAGGGTGGAAATTTAGACCGGCCCCGCCCTTTCCCTTAACGCGCCCTTTCAGGCCCCGTCCTCCTCCAGGCCGCTCCCCGCGGTTGATTTGCAAATATAAAAATGTTAGTTTTTATTAAGCCCTCTTTTAAGGATTATTCCGCCCGGCTTCAAGGAACCTCATGGAAATAAAGTTTAACAGTTCAAAGGATTTTACCGTGGGCGTCGAGCTCGAAATTCAGCTCATTGACTCCCATACCCTCGGGCTTACCCAGTCCTCTACGGCCATTATAGACTCCCTCGGCGGGTTCAAGGACTCGGTAAAGCATGAATTGATGATGAGCAACCTCGAGGTCGTCTCGAAAAAATGCGTGGACGTTGACGAGGCGGAAAAGGATTTGAGGGAAAAACTCAAGGTGGTGATAGATGCGGCCGCGAAACACTCCACACTCCTTGCCATGGCCGGCACGCACCCATTTTCCCTCTGGAGGGACCAGTCCGTTACCGAGGACCAAAGGTATGAGCAACTCATCGACGTCCTCCAGATGGTGGGCAGGAGGTTCAATATATTCGGCCTCCATGTCCACGTGGGGGTAAACGGCGGCGACAGGTGCATATATATAATGAACAGGCTCCTCTATTATCTTCCCCACCTCCTCGCAGTCTCAACGAACTCCCCCTTCTGGGAGGGAGAAAACACGGGCCTTAAATCCTACAGGACCAAGGTCTTCGAGAGCCTGCCCATAGGCGGGCTGCCCTTTTATTTTCATAATTTTTCCGACTATGAGAAGCTCATAAGCAACTACCTCGCCACGTCCACGATAAAGACCATAAGGGAACTCTGGTGGGACATAAGGCCGCACCCTGACTTCGGCACAATAGAGGTGAGGGTCTGCGACATCCCATCGACGCTCAGGGAGGTAATGTGCCTTGCCGCTCTAATTCAGGCCTTCGTCAAGAGGTTCAGCGACGACTTTGACCGCGGGGTATGTTTCAGGAGGCCCCATTCGGCCATAATAAGGGAGAACAAGTGGAGGGCGTGCAGGTACGGAATGGACGGGGAGTTTATCACCGAAGACGGAGGGAGGACGGTGAAGGCACGCGACGCCGTTAAAGAGATAATGGACTGGGTGGGCCCGGACAGCAGGGAACTCGGCTCTTACGGGCACTTCCGGATTGTTGAGGAAATCCTTCTGAGAGGCACGGGGGCGGCGAGGCAGGTTCAGGTCTGGAAAGAGAAGGGGGATTTGAAAGAGGTGGTAAGGGCGATGGTGGACGAACTCAATAGTGAGATAGTTCCCGGAAGGGGCGGGACCGCGCGATGAAGGGTATAATTGCGGCGGGACACGAACTTACTGCGCTTGCCGGTATTGAGATGTATGAAAAAGGGGGCAACGCCTTTGACGCGGCGCTGGCCGCTTCATTCGCCTCCTTTGTCTGCGAGCCGGCGCTGACGAGCCCCGGCGGCGGCGGCTTTCTGACGGCGCATACAAAAGACGGCGTTACGAGGATCTACGATTTTTTCACCAACGTGCCGGGAAAGGGCGCTTCTTCTGAAAAGGGGAAGGCCGATTTCTTCCCCGTATATATCGATTTCGCCGATACCATTCAGGAGATTTACATTGGAAGGGGCTCTGCGTCTGTGCCGGGCGTCTTCGCCGGGCTCGACAGGGTCCACAGGAACCACTGCGCCCTGGACTTAAGGACCATCATGGCCCCTGCCATAAGGTACGCGAGGGAAGGGATAAAGATTACCCCCTGGCAGGCGTACTTTAACGGCCTCCTCTCAAAGATGCTCTCCATGTCTGAGGAGTCGCGGGCGATCTACGCTCCCGGGGGCAGGCTTTTGAAAGAGGGCGAGACCTTCTTTAACAGGGCCATTGCAAATATCTTTGAACACCTCTCGGAAGAGGGCCTTGAGGGGTTTTACAGGTCCGAGATGGCGGAAATGATACTCGAGGGCTTCGGCGAGGGTTCGGGAGGGCTTATTACCGGCGAAGACCTTGATGCCTATTGTGTACAGGAGCGTCGGCCCCTAAAGATTAATTACAGGGACCGCACCGTCTATACCAACCCGCCCCCTTCTTCAGGGGGCTCTCTCATAGCCTTCTCGCTTAAACTCCTCGAGGGGTTCGACGTCGCGGCCATGGGGCATAACAGCGCCACATATATTAAACTCCTCTCAAGTGTCATGAGGGTTACCAACGAGGCGAGGGGAGAGGACTTTGACCACCGTATATACGAGGCGGGTGTTGCAGAGGATTTTTTATCGGCAGAGAGGATTTTTTCTTACAGGGAGAAGGTCGGCGCCGGGGCGGCGCCGCTTCGCGGCGACAGAGGGCCGTCTCTCGGAAATACGACGCAGATAAGCGCCGTGGACGGCGACGGCAACGTGGCCTCGCTCACCACGTCCGTGGGCATGGGCTGCGGCTTTATGATACCCGGAACGGGCATTATGATGAACAACATGCTTGGCGAGAAGGATTTAAACCCCCTCGGTTTCCACTCTCAGCCCCCCGGTGTCAGGATGAGTTCCATGATGTCGCCCACCATAGTCATGAGAGGGGGACGGCCCGAGGTCGTGCTCGGCAGCGGCGGGTCCAAGCGCATAAGGAGCGCCATACTCCAGGTGATAGTGAACGTAATTGACCACGCCCTTGAAGTGCGTGAGGCGGTAAACTCGCCCAGGGTCCACTGGGAGGGGGGCGTCCTTGACGCGGAGAAGGGCATCGACGATGGGGTATTGGACGCCCTTGCAGCAGAGGGTCTTAAACTAAAGAGGTGGAAAAAGAAGGATATGTATTTCGGGGGGGTCCATACGATAGTGGAGGAGGGGGGTATCTTCACAGGGAGCGGGGATTTGAGGCGCGGCGGCGCCGTAAAGGAGTTGTCGGGGCCGGATTGATCAGGGTAGTCCGAAAGGCGGGCCTCTTTTGATATTGACGTTACCGTGAATTGGGCGGGATTCATATCCGCCTTGGTTTTTAAGGAAAAGGAGAAGATAAGGGGCCGTGGAAAAGATGCTAAAGGAGATAAAAAAAAGGGTCGACGCCAAGAAGGACAGGCTTGTAAAATTCAGGCGCAATATACACCGCTGCCCCGAGCTTTCAGGGGAGGAGAAGAACACGGCGGCCTTTGTGGCGGGCGTACTCGAGGACAACGACATCGAGGTTATGAGGAACATAGGGGGCCACGGCGTTGTGGGGCTTCTGAAGGGCGGCGCGCCGGGGCCCACCATCGCCTTCAGGGCGGACATGGACGCCCTGCCCATGCAGGAGACAGGAGAGGTTGAGTACGCCTCCGAGATACCCGGCGTCATGCACGCCTGCGGCCATGACGTCCACACCGCGGCTCTTATGGGCGCGGCCGTCGTGCTTGCGGAGCTGAGGGGGAGGCTCAAGGGCAATGTGAAATTCATCTTTCAGCCCTCTGAGGAGAAGAGCGTTACAGGGGCGAAGAAGATGATAGAGGACGGCGCGCTTGACGACCCGAAGCCCGAGGCCATTGTGGCGCTCCATTGCTATCCGGAGATGGAGGTGGGCACCATCGGCCATAAGGCGGGTATAATGACGGCCTCGGCCGACAAGTTCAGGATAGTGGTAAAGGGCCGAAGCGGCCATGCCTCAAGGCCCCACCAGACCGTTGACGCGGTGCTCCTGTCGGCGCTTGTCATAAGCGCGATTCATCATATCGTCAGCAGGCGCACCGACCCGCTCCACCACGCCGTTATATCCATAGGGACCATATGCGGTGGTACGGCGCTTAACATAATCGCCGACCGTGTGGAGATGGAAGGCACGGTCCGGACGCTGGACAGCGAGGCCAGGACAAAGATACGTTCGTTTATAGAGGAGACTATAAAGGGCGTGACAGAGGGGATGGGCGGCACTTACGAGTTGAGCTACCAGTTCGGCACGCCGCCGGTTATTAATGACAAGAACGTCGATGATTTCGTCGGCGGATGCGCGGCAGATATCCTCGGCAATGAAAACGTTCTTGTCATGGATGAGCCGAAGATGGGGGCCGAGGACTTCGCCTATTTTACCGAAAAGGTCCCGGGCACCCTCTTCAGGCTCGGCACCTCCAACAGCGCCGAGGGCATAACCGCGTTGCTCCATAACCCGGAGTTCGACGTGGACGAGGAATCGCTTTGCGTGGGCGCGAAGATCCTGGCCTGGACGGCGGCCAAGTTCCTCATGAAGGGGTTGAAGACTTAAGCGGCGCGGTACTGCTGCGTTATTGAGCCCGGGATAAAGTTTCGTCCTGCGAGGGTCTGTTTATTGACAACAAAGAGGCCCCGCCGGTTCCGGCGGGGCCTCTTTATAAGGACTGGAGGCGGCGAGCGGATTCGAACCGCTGGATGGCAGTTTTGCAGACTGCTCCCTTAACCGCTTGGGTACGCCGCCCTTTTTCATTAACAATATAATAACGGGTGATAAACCTTGTCAAGACAAAACCATCTTACCCGTTTTTCAGAAGGAGGCAAAATTTAACTTTTGACTTAACGTCTTTTTCTGTTAGAATATGAATTGTAAGTTTTTGTTTACCGGGAAGACCGGCGGATTATCACCGTAACACCATTCAAAACACCTCACCAATCCGGTCCATTCACCACGATTAAAAACTCATCTTAAGAGCCCGGAAGAACCTTTTTCCCCGTTCATTGTCCAGAGTCCGGCTGTCCGTGAGCCTGTGTCTCGGGCCGGCGACGTCTGTCCATGCCCTCGAACCTTACCCGACCCTTGAAGGTGAAGGCCGTGAAGAGTTCCGTTCTTGTAGACAAAGAGTTTAAACTGAGGTTCGGCCTCAAGTTCTGTCTCTTTACCATCGCCGGGTTCTTCGTGATGACCCTCTTTCTTTACTCCGTCACGTCCAGGAGCCTCGTTGGCAGTTACGGCGAGGCCATCTACACCATATACAACTTGAGGATAAATATTTTTTCCCTGGTCTTCGCCTCCTTTTATTCGATTGCCATCCTCGTATTCGTCGCCCTTTCGATAGCCGTGATCTCAATTTTTTTCTCCCACAAGATGGCCGGCCCACTTTACAGGATTGAAAAGGACCTCGACCTTCTGCGCTCGGGCGACCTTACCGTTGAGACACGGTTAAGGGACAAGGACCAGTTGATGCTTCTCGCCGGGGAACAGAACAGGATGGTGAGGTCGCTTAACCACATCGTACGTACAAGCCTCGACGCCCTCTCGGAGATGGAAAGGGCCGAGGAGAAGATTTACGCCCTGCTCGGGGACGGCTCCAAACCGTCGAAAGAGGAGATATCGAGGGCATTGAAGGATCTCGCCTCCGGCGTCGATGCGCTTAAGAAGTCTGCCTCCAGGGTTGTTTTGAAGGGCAAATAGCGTTGACGCCGACCTTTCACGGCGGCGGGAAACAATTAACCACGGTCAAGGCCGGATTGATAAATTGCGGAAGCCGATTATCCTGATAGTCATTCTTGTTACGTTCGTTTTTTTCGTGGGGTACGTCTATTCCGTGAGGGACGACTACCACGATTTCCAGGGCAGATGCACCGACTGCCACATCACCACCCCGGGCAAGGGGGACAAGGCCCTTACCTTTGTGAAGGATATCTCCTTCATGTGCGACGGGTGCCACGAGGACGTAAAGAAGCTCTCGCACCCCGTGGACGTCAAGCCCTCCATGGACGTGCCCAGTATGCTTCCCCTGGACTGGAAGGGCGGGATAACGTGCATAACGTGCCACAGGGCGCATAAAGGCGCCTACGGCGAGGCGCATCTGAGGGTGAGGGCCAGGGCCCAGGGGTTCTGCATGTTCTGCCATTCGGGCCTCGAAGACCAGCTCCACAAGGTGGGCGCCGGGTCCGCCCATTTGAAGAGCACTTACAACGCCGTATTCAGGGAGGGAGCAATCCCCGGTATCGTTCTCGACGAACTTTCACTTAAATGCATGTCCTGTCACGACGCCACCTTCGCCACTCAGACACTCGTCGAGAACAGGGCGATGACATTGAGCTTCCATGACGCGACTGCGATAGGGTTGAGCCACCCCATCGGTGTCTCCTACCTGGAGGCGAAGCGCAAGTATCACGGGGCCTACAGGGATATCGAAGACCTCCCCTCCCAGGTAAAGCTCTTCGGCGGCACGGTGGGGTGCGGCAGCTGTCACAGCCCCTATTCGAGCGAACACGCCCAGCTCGTTATGACGAACGACGGTAGCGCGCTCTGCCTCGCCTGCCACGTAAAATGACTTATGGCGTGATTTCTAAAGGATTTTTTTTCTGCGGCGGTTACGAGATGTTGATTATTTGTATTGGATATGTTAATTTTACGAGGTGAAAAAATGGGCGTTTATCCCAGGTTCAGGAGAAGGCATTATTTTATAAAAAAGGGCCTTCAGGGAAAGTTCGTCTTCGGCTTTTCCGCGCTCGTCATTTTCGGCTTTGCCGCAAACCTCGCTGTCGTATATTTTTTAATTGACAGGGAACTTGAGGCGGGGTTATATAAAACTCATTTAAGGGTGCTGGGCACTTCGGAGATCATCTGGCCCTTGCTGTGGAAACTCGGCGTCGTGACCGTGCCGGTCATAGTGATAGCGGCGGCCGTAATAGGGTATTATCTAACAAGGAGGATCGAGACCCCGCTCTATAACTTCATGGACGCGCTGAAAAAGACCGGAGAGGGTGATTTTACCCGGAGGCTTCACACGGACTCCGCAAACCTCCAGGAGGTTGCCCGGGAGTTCAACGAGACGGCCGAGTTTTTTGAGAAGAGTTTTAGCGCTGTAAAAAAGTCCGCCTTGTCGCTCGAAAGAACCGTCGAGGGGTTGAACTTTCTTTTGACCGAGGCGGAGGATTCTACTGAAGAAGAGGTCCTGGAGATGCTTGGAAATTTTACAAACCAGAGAAAGAAGGTCTTGAAAGACCTCTCGATCTTCAAGGTATAGAACACCATGAGTTTTCCAGCCATGAAGCCGCGTCTATCATCTGCAGGAAGGCTTGCCGCCTTAACAGTTTTCCCCTTTTTACTCGTCTTTGGCCTAATCTTCGCCACGTCGGCACTTGCCGACTGGCCCATGTTCCTTAAAGACCGTCTACACTCCTCCTTTGCCGGAAAGGCTCCGAGGCCGCCTCTGCTCCTCAAGTGGAAGTTTTCCACAGGTGGTCCCGTGTATTCTTCGCCCGTTGTGTACTCGGGCAAGGTCTTTGTAGGTTCTTACGACAAAAAACTCTATGCCCTGGATGCCTCTACGGGCAGTTTACTCTGGGCCTTCCGGACAGACGGGCAGATTTTGTCCACGCCCGCCGTTCAAGACGGCGTGGTTTTTTTCGGCTCAAAGGACGGCAAGTTCTACGCCCTTGATGCTGATTCAGGTGATCTGGTGTGGAGTTTTACCACGGGCGGCAAGATACTTACCTCTCCCGTCGTTGCCGACGGCACGGTCTTCTTCGCGTCTAACGACCTCTATTTCTACGCCCTTGACGCGAAGAAGGGCAAGAGGCTCTGGAGGATGAAATTCGCCGCTTACGAAAAATACAGCGGCGTGTATTCCTCGCCCGCCTACTATAACGGCGCGGTTTTTTTCGCCGGGAAAAACGGGATAATATATTCCCAGGACGCAAAGAGCGGTGGAAGGAACTGGTCCTTCAGGACTTTCTCCGCCATATACTCAAGTCCCGTGATTAAGGACGGCGTCCTCTATATCGCGCTCGGTGAAAGAAAGCTTTACGGTATCGACGTCAAGTCGGGCAAGATAGTTTTGAGAAAAAACCTCGGCGATGAATTCGCGTACTCCTCTCCCGTTATTACGGGGGACAGGATATACCTGGCCTTCAAGGACGGCCATATAAGTGCCTTTGAGAAGCGCAGGGCGAAGGTGGCCGCCGACTACAGGCTGCCGGGCCCCGTCAATTCAAGCCCCGTCGTCACTTCCAACGGTTTTCTCTACGTGGGCTGCGAGGACGGACGCCTTTACGCCATAGACCTTATACTCGGCGAGGTAAGCTGGGGTTACCGTACGGGAGGGGGGATACACTCGTCCCCGGCCATATCCGATAACGTCGTATACGTGGGGTCCAAGGACGGCGGCGTTTATGCCTTCGGTCATTAGCCTTGGTCCGCGGCAGAGTTTTTTTGCGCTCCTGAGACCCGGGGGCGCAAAGACCACATTACCAGGGGTGATTCTATAATGCGGGAAAAGCCTTCAATATTCTTGAAATCAGTTTTCATAGCGGTAGTCCTGGTCCTCTCCGCCTCTTATTCATTTGCAGGTGAAAAAAAGCAAGAGCCGAAGTCGCCTCCTTATGAAAGGGCGCTTGCCCGTGAGACGATTATAAACCCTCACAACCAGATTAACGACGAGGGCGAGGTGCTCTGGTCGAAGTGCCTTATCTGTCACGACAACATACCCGACCAGAGGAAAGAAAAATCCATAAAAGATGTAAAACTCCGTTTCGGCGAGGATTATAACAGGGTTTGCTACAGTTGCCATACGGTGAAGAGGCATCCCGGCGCCGAAGGCATAGGGCCGGCCATGAGCGGTTTTGTCGCTCCAAAACACCTGCTTCTCCCTTCAAGAGAGCTTTATCTGAACATGAGGCTGGCAACGAAAGAAGTGCCGACGCTCCTGCCCCTTGAACCCAAGACGGGCAGGATATTTTGCGGAACATGCCATAACCCTCATGAGAGGGGTGTTCTTTACGGCAGGGCTAACTGGGGGGCGGACCAGGAGACGCTTCTGAGGTCTGAGGGGCTGGAAATCTGCCAGTACTGCCACAGAAAATAACCTTAATTACGGTTCACGCGAGGCTATGGTTACGACAGGCTCTTTAAGGAAGATTAAAAACCCGGCCCCGGCCGCGGTCCCGAAGACGGCACGCCGCGCCGTTTATCTTCTCTTTGTTCTCCTCGCGGTTTTTATCGTGGCCGGTTGTTCCTCGGCCCCTGTTACGGCGGAAAAACAGGTAGCGCAAAAACCCCTTCTCTGGCCGGCCCCACCTGAGCCCGCGCGCATATCATACAGCCAGTCCATCTCACGGCCCGAGGATATAGGGCTTAAAAAGGGTGTCTTCAAGAGGATGCTCGAGTTCGTTCTCGGCCCGGCCATGAGGGATATCATAAAACCTTACGGCATCAACACGGACACTAAAGGAAGGCTCCTCGTCGCCGATACCGCCTTTAAGAGGATCCACATTTACGACATCAAGGAAAGAAAATACAGTTTTATAGACAGGGTGGGCAAAAAACCCCTCGTTTCGCCAATAGGCGTGGCTACGGACGGCGAGGACAACATCTATGTAACGGACTCCGTGGCCGCGAAGGTCTTTGTCTTCAACAGGAAGGGCAAATTCCTCTTTGACATCGACGGCGGCGAGAGGCCCACGGGCATAGCCGTCAACAGGGAGCTGAAACTCCTCTACGTTGTCGATACCGGGGCGAACAAGGTAAGGGTCTTTGACCTTAAGGGCAACAGAAAAAAAACCTTCGGCTCTCTGGGCGCCAACCCGGGCCAGTTCAACTATCCCGTCGATATCTTCATAGACCGTAACGGCGAGGTCTACGTGGTGGACACCATGAACTACAGGGTGCAGATATTCAATGAACAGGGATACTTTATTTCGGCCTTTGGCAGTCAGGGCGACGGTACCGGTAATTTCGGAAGGCCCAAGGGTGTGGCCGTTGACTCTGACGGGAATATATACGTGGCCGACGCCATATTCGACACGGTCCAGATATTTTCGCGAAGAGGGGATTTTCTGCTCAACTTCGGGCAACTCGGCAGCAAGCGCGGCGAGTTCTGGATGCCCGGCGGCCTGTATATAGACAACGGCGACAATGTCTATGTGGCGGATACTTATAATAAAAGGGTTCAGGCCTTCGAGTACCTCGGAGGGGGCGGGCAGGGCTTTTGAGTTTGATTTACAGGGCCTTACATGTTATCTTGTCACTTGAGTTTTTTGTCTAAAGGCTGAATCGAATATTTTCAGGAGAAAAAATCCGTGACGGCTTTAACCACCATAGCAATAAACCGGCGTCCCGCTCTATTATGCACCGGTGGAGACTATGAAGAAGGGCCCGGGCCGGGCGCTGTTGAACGCGGCTGGGGCCGGGTTTTTTCGGCCGCGCTCCTCTTTTCGGCGCTGGCGTTTTTTATCACGGCGCTTATGCCGGGGCTATCTATGGCCACGGTTGCCGCCACAAAGCACAACTTCGGCGTCTTCTCTCCCGGACAGGTAAAGTCAGTCGAAACCACGCAGATATGCGTCTTCTGCCATACCCCCCATAACTCGGACCCGCAGGGCCCGTTATGGAACAGGCAGACCTCGGGCGCCACCTACGATGTCTATATGAGCAATACACTTGTGGCCGTACCGGGCCAGCCCACTGGGTCTTCAAAGCTCTGTCTCTCCTGCCATGACGGCACCATAGCGGTGGGGTCTCTTCTCAACATGCCCGGCACGGCGCAGGCAGGCTCATTGACGGTTACGGGCCCGGGTATAACCACGGGGCAGATAGACCCTACTTCAACGGCGTATATAGGAACGGACCTGAGGGACGACCACCCCATCTCCTTCCTTTACTCCCAGTCCTACCCCTCGAATATAGAGATAAAGTCCGATACCCTTCTTGGCACCAGCGTCAAACTCGATAAAAACGGCATGGTCCAATGCACGAGTTGCCATGACCCTCACGGGAGCGCCTTCCCCAAGTTCATGGTCGCGAGCCTTGAAAACGGAACGCTCTGTGAGGTATGCCACGACAAGAGGTACTGGAACACCATGCCCTCGGTGCACAGGGATTCTACCGCTGTATGGAACCAGGCCGGAGAAAACCCGTGGCACGTGGATATGGGGGCCGCAGGATTCGCCGACGACACGCCGCAGATGCAGAGCTGTCTCGCCTGCCACCGCTCCCACGGCGGGCTCGCCGGCAAGAGCCTCCTGAAGGGAACAAACCCCCTTACGCAGACCGTGGACGACGAGGAATGGACGTGTCTTGCCTGCCATAACGGCAATGTGGCGTCAAAGAACATTGAGCCGCTCACAAACGCCTACTCGAAACACGACGTCAAGGGTGTCTTCGGGGCGCATTCGCCTTCAAGGGCGCTTCCCGGCGAGCCTGTGAGGGAGAGCGCGGCGAACCTGGGCACCAACCGCCACGCCGAGTGTTCCGATTGTCACAACTCCCACGGAACGAAGGCGGGCAACCACACCATCGGCGGCATCAACGGAAATATCATAGGGCCCAATATACTTGGCAGCTGGGGGGTGAGACCCACCATATGGCCGGCGGCGGGTCAGCCCGTCACCACCTATCAGGAGGTGGATTTTACCACCCTCACCCCGGGCAACTATAACCTCGAGGGTTTCATGTGCATTAAATGTCATTCTTATTACGCCTACGGCATCTTACCGCCCAACGTGCCTTCGGGCAGCGCTGACGGCTCCATAGCGAGGGAGTCGGACCCCACGGCGGACTTTAATATCAACAACGAGGCCTTCCATCCCGTCTTCTCCCAGGGGAAGAATACGCCGCCGTCCACGGCGAACCCTAACTGGCCCGCCAACGGCCTCGGCCTTACCAATACATTTACCTATCTGGACTTCCCCGGCATCGGCTTGAGGACGGGCTTTTACAACGTGAAGCATGATTCCACCATTACATGCACCGACTGCCACGGTCCGAGTGCCGCCACCGACCCGCAGGGGCCCCACGGCTCAAGTAACAGGTGGATGTTGAGGAATAATGAGTACCCCGCGGGCTCTGTCAGGAATTTCTGTTACAACTGCCACAGAAGGGACGTATACGGCGATGAGGGTTTCGTCGGACCCAACGCCAATTACTCAAGGGTGCCGCACCCGGTGGACGGCCTCGGCGCCACTTCGCCCTTTTATACCACAGGCGTGGGACTTGGAAACGACGGGAACAAGTTCGGCATACTCTGCATGACATGCCACGGCGGAAGCTTTGATACCGTTGAAACAGCGATGAAGGGCATACACGGGAGTAACGCCGGCGCGGGTACGGTCGTGGGGTCGAGCCCCCTGGGCTACAGGCTGATGAACGGCGCCTGCGTGGAGTCTTATGTCCCTCCCACTACTCTTGCGCCTCTCCAGCTCTTCTTCAGAACGGTAACCGTATCAACTGACGAGGTCTGTAATAACAACTTCTCCGATATCTTGAGCGGCGTCACGGCGACGTATAACTGCAACTCTGTCGCGAATTGCATAAATTAAGGGATAAGTAAGGGCCAAGTTTAAAAGATGAGCTTATCCGCGCCGAATTGTGAAGAAAAAGGCCGTATGCGGACTTCCCGCGCCAAAAGGGGACGTGTCGCCGTGTACTTCCTGTTGCTTGTCGCAGCCATAATAACATATGCGGGCTTAAGCCCGGTTGTTGAGCGTAAGGCCCTGGCGGCTGGCATAAACCCCCACGATTTTTCGGCAAAGCAGTCTTGTTCTACCTGTCACAGCGCTACGCCGCCGGAGTTGAAGTTCGACACGGTTACCACGTGCACGAGATGCCACGAAGCCAACGCGGCCAACCACCCCGTTGTAAGGCACCCCATAGGAAAGGCTCCGGGGATTGCCATTTCAAAGCGTCTGCCGCTGTCAAAGGACGGCCTCATGGTCTGCTATACATGCCACGACCAGCACGCCAGGACCAAATACCCGCAGATGCTCAGGGTCCCGTACATAAAACTCTGCAGTTCATGCCACAGGGGTTATTGATTTTTTAATTTCAACGGAGGTTTTTGAGATTGATGGTTTTCCGGAGATTCTACAGGCCCATGGTTATTGCCGCTACTCTTGCGGCGGTTCTTTTCTTATACGAAACCGGGCAGTCTCACGGCGGCGATAAGGTGAAGCCCGGATACTCAAAGGTTACGCCACCGTCTCTATATGGCTCTGTCCTTATGAACAGGACCACAAAGGGAACGGAGGCCGGCCCCGTGGTCTTTCCCCACTGGGCGCACAGAAAGGACTATACCTGCAGCGTATGCCACACAGAGCTGGGTTTCGCCATGAAGGCAGGCTCCGCCGATATCAGGCAGGACGATATCGAGGCGGGCGAGTACTGCGGCAAGTGCCATAACGGCACCGAGGCCTTCGGCCCCGATCAATGCATACGGTGTCATTCCTACGGCCTTTCGGTCAAGAACAACTCCGAGATTGAGGACTCGCTCAAGGACCTTCCCCGCGACATATTCGGCAACGGCGTTAACTGGGTTAAGGCCGAGGAGGAGGGAAAGATAACCCCCAGGAGTTCGATCGAGGGCAAGGGCAAGTTAAAGGTCCTGGACAAGGATGTCATCATCCCCGTGACAAAATTCACCCCCCACCCCCCCGACGTCCTCTTCCCGCATAAGCCCCATACAACGCAGATTGACTGCGCGAGCTGCCATCCCAAACCCTTTGAGAACAAAAAGGGCGGGAACCCCGATATGAACATGATGAAGATAATCTCGGGCCAGTACTGCGGGGTATGCCACGGCCGGGTATCCTTCCCCCTTGAGGACTGCTTCAGGTGCCATTCACAGCCCGCGCCCCTGCCCGACGAGTTAAAGCCCGATAAGAAAGGGGATAAGAAAGCACCTGTGAAAAAAGAGGAGAAGAAGAAAAAGAAAAAGAAACCGAGAACCACCCTTTTCTAAATAGTCCCACCGCTCTTACCGGCTCCGCTGTAACCCGAGGCTGAAATATGCTAATATCGGGCTATGGAAGTAATCACTTCGCATACGAACGCGGACTTCGACACCTTCGCCTCCATGATCGCCGCGAAAAAGCTCTATCCCCGCGCCCGCATCGTATTCCCCGGTTCCCTTGAGAAGAAGTTGAAAGAGGGCATTGGAAGGTTAAAACTCCCCTATAAGATAGAAAAACTCAAGGATATAGATATAAGTGAAATTACGAGGCTTATACTCGTGGACGTGAGGCAGTCCGCGAGGATAGGCCCCCTTGCGGGGATAATAGAGAAGAAGGGCCTCGATATCCATATCTATGACCACCACCCCGCGACAGAAGAGGATATCCACGGCTCAATGGAGGTCGTAAAGCCCTATGGCTCAACGACTACCGTGCTCACCGGTGTCATCAGGAAAAAGGGGATAGAGTTGACGCCAGGGGAGGCGACGGCTCTCATGGCCGGCATATACGAGGACACCGGCTTTTTGACCTACCCCTCCACCACGGTCAGGGACTTTGAGGCCGCGGCGTTTCTTTTGAAGAAGGGCGCCGAACTCAGCATTGTCTCCGACCTCCTTAAAAGGGAACTAACACCGGCCGAGGTCTCCCTTTTGAACAAACTCCTCGATTCCGAGACCACCTATACGGTGGGCGGCACCGAGGTGGTCATAGCCGAGGTCTCTCTCGAAAGGTACAGGGGGGACATCTCCGTACTCGCCCACAAGATAAGGGACATCGAGTCCATGGACACTCTCTTCATGCTCGCCGATTCCGGCGACAGGGTGCATATAGTCGCAAGGAGCAAGGCTGCCGCCGTAAACGTGGGCCTTGTCTTAAAGGACCTCGGTGGAGGGGGCCACGCCAACGCCGCGTCGGCCACTCTCAAGGGGGTGACCCTCATACAGGCGAAAGAGGCTGTCTTGTCGGCGCTCAAGAAGAGGCTTGTGCCGCTCAAGACCGCGA
>BTQV01000004.1:0-23360 GCA_036986055.1 Thermodesulfobacteriota bacterium | reverse complement strand
TCATACCTTGAGAGGATAGTCTTCAGCTGGAGCGCCGAACCTTCTCTCAAGGCGAAGACCCGGGCCGTCATAAGGGAGATAGACTCCATATACAAGAGGGGAAGGTACGGCAAGGAGACGGTGGCCATAGGCGTGCTCCTGCCTGTGAAGGGACGCTACTCGGTATATGGTGAGGCGGCGCTCAAGGGCGTGCTGCTGGCAGCCGACGTCTTCGGCGGCGTTGAGAAGAGGCCCGTGGAGGTTATCGTGAGGGATACGGGCGGGGACCCGTCCATGGGAGAAAAGGCGGTCCGTGAGGTCGCCGGCTACAGGCAGGTGGCGGGGATCGTGGGCCCGCTCTTGAGTGCGACGGCCTACCGGGCCGTTACCGTGGCACAGCGTAAAGGCGTGCCCGTTATTACCCTCTCACAGAAGGAGGGGATAGCCGGGGTCGGGGACTATGTCTTCAGCAATTCCCTTACGCCTCAGGACCAGGCGCGCGCAGTGGCTGAATACGCTTACAGGAACCTCGGCAAAAGAAAATTCGCCGTACTCTATCCCGACAACTATTACGGCACAGTAATGGCCACGTCCTTTATCGAAGAGGTCGCGGACCTCGGCGGCGAGATAACCGGGGTGAGCGCCTATAAGGACCGTAGCACCGACTTCGGCAAGGTTATCGAGGGCGTATTCAAGATAGAGGTCAACGAAAACAGGGAGGGCAGGCGCACCATAAAGGAATACGAGCCCACGGCCGAGGTCGACGCCCTCTATATCCCCGATAACTACCGCGCCGTGAGCCTTATCGTGCCCTACCTTAAGTATTTCAATATAGAGGGGGTCCAACTGCTCGGCTCCAACGGTTGGGACTCGGAAAAACTCATAGGGCTATCGGGCAGGGCCGTGGAAGGGGCGGTCTTTGTGGACGGGTTCTTCGCCGGAAGCTCAAGGCCCGGCGCCTCGGAGTTTGCCGAGAGGTTCAGGAAGACCTACGGGACAATGCCGGGAGTAATAGAGGCGCAGGCCTTTGACGCGGCGAGTATGCTCATATCCGCTATCATGGATGCGGGCGAGACGGGCGGGACGGGCAAGGAAACCCCGGACAGAAAAGAGTTGAAGAAAAGACTCCTTTCCATGAGAGGTTTCCGCGGCGCCGGCGGCCGTGTCTCCTTTGACAGCGACGGGGAGTCCATGCAAAAACCATTTATTCTCACTGTAGAGAAGGGCCGGATAGTCGAGGCCGGCTTTGACCTTTGACTTTCAATTCCTAAAAGAAGAGAAGAAAGGCGGACCTTATGGGGCTCACGCATATAGATGAGAGCGGCAAGGCGAAGATGGTGGACGTGGGGGCAAAGGGGGTGACGGAGCGAACGGCCGTTGCCTCGGGCAGGGTCCTTATGAAGAAAGAGACCCTCGAACTCATACGCGCCAACGAGATTAAGAAGGGCGACGTCCTCGGCGTGGCAAGGGTCGCAGGCATAATGGCGGCCAAGAAGACCCCGGAGATAATACCGCTGTGCCACCCGCTTAATATTACCAGCGTGGCAGTTGAGTTCGCCACGTCGGATGAACCCCCGGCCGTTGAGATAACGGCCACGGCAAAGGTTAGTTCGAGGACGGGCGTGGAGATGGAGGCGCTTAGCGCCGTTGCCGTCTCGGCCCTTACCATCTACGACATGTGCAAGGCCGTTGACAGGGAGATGGAGCTTACGGAGATAAGGCTTGAAAAAAAGTCCGGAGGCAAGAGCGGCGACTTCGTAAGAGGGTAGTCCCGTTATTTGAACCGGGTCTTGAAAAATATCGCTGAAAAAAACCGCCGCGCCTCTTAACCACGCGGATCCAGAGGTCTTCAGACGCGACTTTGCGCCATGATCTTTACCTCAACTTTAGTATTTACAAGGATAATGTTTTTTGGTTATACTTTATGGATAAAATCATGGAACAGGCAAAGACAAAACATTTCAGGAAGATACTCAATAAAAGGCTTGAGGCTCTATTGAGCGAAGCCGAGAAGACCGTTACCGGCATGAGCGGGTACGACGGGGACCATTTCCCCGACCCTTCTGACAGGGCCTCTCACGAGACCGATACAAGTTTCCTCCTGAGGGTCAAGGACAGGGAGCGCAAACTCATATCAAAGGTCAAGGAGGCGCTCGAAAGGCTCGACAACGGTACTTACGGGGTCTGCGATCTCTGCGGCGAGGATATCTCCGAGGAGAGGCTCGAGGTCAGGCCCGTTACCACCTGTTGTATAGAATGCAAGAAGGAAGAAGAAGAGCATGAGAAGAACCTGGGGTAGGCCCGGGTCGGAGTCCTCTTCTTTGTTTCCCTTGCCATCCCATCAAAATCCCCCCACAGAAAGGTGAGCAATGCCCGAACTAAGGAAAGACCCGATTTTAGGAAGATGGGTTATTATTTCCACAGAGCGAGGAAAACGCCCCTCTGAATTCGAGACGTCAAGGCCTGCGCCGAAGACAGGTTTCTGCCCCTTCTGTCCGGGAAACGAAAAAAAGACCCCATCCGAGATACTAGCCTACCGCGAGAACGGCACGGCCCCGGATACGCCGGGTTGGCGCGTTAGAGTCGTACCTAACAAATATCCGGCCCTGAGGGTCGAGGGCAACCTCGACAGGGTGGGCGAAGGCGTCTTCGACAAGATGAACGGCATAGGCGCCCATGAGGTCATAATTGAGACGCCCAACCACGAGGAGACCCTTTCGACGATACAGACGAAACAGTTTGAGGAGGTGCTCTGGGCATACAGGGACAGGATAGTTGACCTCAAGAAGGACACGAGACTCAGGTATATCCTCATATTCAAGAACCACGGCGAGGCCGCAGGGGCCACCCTCGACCACAGCCACTCGCAGTTAATAGCGCTTCCCATCATACCCAAGAGGGTGGGCGAGGAGATAGACGGCGCGCTGGAATATTTCAACTTCAAGGAAAGGTGCATATTCTGCGACATTATACGCCAGGAGATAATGCAGGGCATAAGGGTCGTCTCCGAGAACCAGGATTTCATCGCCGTAGCGCCTTACGCGCCGAAATCTCCCTTTGAGATATGGCTCCTTCCCAAGACCCACGGCTCAAGTTTCGAGAACTGCCTCAAGTCGCACTACGAAAACCTCGCGCTTATCTTCTCCGAGGTCTTGAAGAGGATGGACAAGGTCCTGAGCGACCCCCCATACAACTTCATACTCCATACCGCTCCCATTAAAAACGGCGTTGAGCAGTACTACCACTGGCACTTTGAGATAATGCCCAAACTCGCAAGGGTGGCGGGCTTCGAGTGGGGCTCTGGTTTTTATATAAACCCGACGCCTCCTGAAGAGGCGGCGAAGTTTTTGAGGGAGGCCAAGATCTGAGGTCTTTTACGCCGGAACCTTATCCGTTAAAGGTTCTTTTCCATGGTGTCTGATATAATTAAAAATATGGCTGCCCTCGTCACGTCCGGAGCCGGTCTGAGGATAAAACTCAGAAACGTGGCGTGGCTCTTTCTCGAAAATTTCCCCTTTGACCAATGCTCCATATATATGCGCGACGAAAACGGTCGCGGTTTCACGCTCAGGGCCTTTGCCGGCGAGGCACGGGGGCGCGTCGAACGATACGCCAAAGGCGCGGCGCTTGCCTATTACGTTAAAAAGGAAGGTAAAATCGCCGAGGTCTATACCCCGGACCCGGCTGATGTAAGGTGGAAAAGGGTCGAGGACCGAGGCCTTGAGGGTTACAGGAGCGTGGTGGTTATACCACTCATGGACGGCTCAAGGTGCTACGGGGTGCTTTACCTCAAGTCAGTCAAAAAGGTCGTCCTTGGCCGCAGGGAAAAGAAGACGCTGGAGATAGCCGTCCTCCAGCTCGTCTCGATATTGAAGTTCGCTGAAATAATCCTCGACTATAAAGAGGTCGTACACGACCTTGAACAGGCGCGCGCAAAGCTCTTGAGCGCCAGGAAGATGATACACCTCGGGGGCATGGCGGCGGAGCTGACACACGAGATAAAAAACCCGCTCATAAGCCTCGGCGGGGTAGCGTCGAGGATAAGGCGGAAGATTGAGAAGGACTCTACGGCCCTGCCCTATGTGGACAGGATGATAAAGGAGATAAAGAGGCTCGAAGACCTCGTCAACCGTTCCGTGGCGCCCTTGAAAGATGATTCCTGCGCAGGGGAAATCGACGATATAAACAGGATACTCGAAGACTCGCTGGACTATTTCGCCGACGAACTCCGCGCCAAGGGTATCGGGGTGGCAAAGGAGTTTTTCAAGGGAAAACTCATGGTTGAGACCGACAGGGAAGAGCTTAAAATTGCTTTTGACAACCTGATTGCAAATGCGATACAGTCTATGGACAAAGGGGGGACCCTCGTGCTATCGACCCTTCTAAACGATGGCTGGGTCGTAACAGAGGTGGCAGACTGCGGCGGGGGCATAGACCCGCGCAACATGGACGCCATATTCAACCCTTTTTTTACTACCAAGGAAGACGGCACCGGGCTGGGACTGCCCATAACAAGTTCGATAATAACGCGCCACAAGGGAGTTATCGACGTCGATAACAGGGCGGGCCACGGCGTTACCATTAAGATTAAACTCCCATGTGCCGGTAAGGACAAAAAGCGGAGTTAGAAAATTCCCGGTCAAAAGGACTGATGGACTGTCAGGTGGATATCACCGACATACAAGGGGTCTGGTATGAAAAAGAGGATTCTTGTAGTTGACGATGAGGAAGGTCTGAGGCTCCTTTACAAGGAAGAACTTGAAGAGGAGGGCGCCGAGGTAGAGCTTGCGGCATCCGGCCCGGAAGCGCTCGAAAAACTTGAGAAAGGCTCCATAGACCTTGTGCTCCTGGATATAAAGATGCCGGGCATGGACGGTGTGGAGGTGCTGAGACGCGTCAAGGAGAAGTGGAAGGATATCCCCGTAATACTGTGTACCGCCTATCCGCACTACAAGCACGATTTCGGCACATGGGCCTCTGACGCCTACGTGGTAAAATCCTCGGACCTCACCGAACTCAAGCAGATTATAAAAGAGATACTCTCGAAGACATAATGATACTCGTTACAGGCGGAAACGGTTTTGTGGGGAGGACCCTCATAAGGGAGCTCCTGAAAAAATCCTACAAGGTTTCCTGCCTCGTAAGAGACCCGTTACGGGCCGGGTTCATTAAAGACGCGGGTTGCGTGATTGTGCGCGGCGATGTTACAAAAGGCGATACCGTTGCTGACGCCGTTGGCCCGGACGTGGATACAGTTATACACCTTGTGGGAATCCTCGTTGAGACCAAGGGGGCGACGTACAGCGAGGTGCACACCGAGGGCACGCGTAACGTGGTAGAGGCATGCAGGAAGAAGGGGGTCAGGAGGTACCTTCACATAAGCGCTCTCGGGACGAGGCCCGGCGCAAGAAGCAGGTACCACAAGACCAAGTACGAGGCCGAGGAGATAATAAAAGGCTCCGGGCTTGAGTATACCATATTCAGGCCCTCCGTGATATTCGGCCGTGAGGATAAATTCACCAATATGTTCGCGAAGGTGATGAGGTTATCCCCGCTCGTGCTTGTGCCGGGTAGAGGTCAAAACAAGATGCAGCCTGTATTCGTCGAAGACCTCGCCCGAGCCATGACAGAGAGCATCGTAATGGAAGAGACAAAAGGCAAAATCCTCGAGGTCGCCGGGCCGCAGGTCCTTACCTTCGATGAGATAATAGACGGTATAGCCGCCGTGCTCGGCAGGAGAATTTTTAAAGCGCACGTACCGCTTAAGTTTTACCGGTTGGGCGCGGCGATAATGGAGGCCCTTCTTCCGAGGCCGCCGCTCTCAAGGGACTCGCTCCTCATGCTCGAAGAGGATAATATTACAGAGTATAACGCGCTCACAGAGGTCTTCAACATAAGACCCACGTCCTTAACCGAGGGGATGAAGACCTATCTCCACTGATTTTTTTGTGTTTTTTCAGGTTCCGGCCCGTGGAGGCGGAGCAATGCGTTTAGATGATGTTAAGAGTTTTACCTTAGTATAACGGGGGGTTAGCTCAGTTGGGAGAGCGGCTGGTTCGCAATCAGCAGGTCGTCGGTTCGATCCCGATACCCTCCACCAGATAAATCAAGGGGTTACGGTCTTGACCGTAACCCCTTTTTAGCGTGTGACCGCCTTGAAGCGTATGCGAGCACTGTTAATGATTAAAAGAGTTTCTGTTTCAGTCAGAGTCGTATATTTTCAAGGTAGCTTTTTAGTCTGCTCGCAGGGTGGGCTGGAGGTGCGGACTCCTTCCTGAACTACGCACCCCTCAGTCCTTCTACGACATATAATATTTCTACTGGTAATCAACAAAAGAAAAAGCCCACCAGCGATGAAGACTGATGGGCTTGAAAAGTGCCTTTTTTTGCCTTCTACCCCTTGAACTTCCTCCTCACAAACCCAAGCCCAATAAGGGCGCCACCGAGAAGGAGCAGCGTGGAGGGCTCCGGCACGCTTGAGTAGGCTATCTTCTGAAGAGCGTATTCGTGGTCCTGGGTGCCGATTATGCCCGGGGCCCTGAGCCACAGAGAGTTCGTCAACACACCGCCGATGTTCAACGTCATCTCCCCGTTGGTCGCAGGAGACGGGAGGTTGGAGTTCGGGGCAATAAAGCCGGTCCAGTCAGAGCCGTTGAGGCTGTACTCGCCGATCTCGTTGTAACAGGCCCCGGAGCGGCACTCGTAGAAGAAGTCGGAGATGAAGACGTAGTCGAGTAGGACCTGTGACGAGAAGGTAACGAGCAGTCTCTCGTTCTGCTCTATCTCGTCGTTCTCGTAGTTGTATATCACGCCTATGCCGTCGGTCGTGTCGTGCCAGAGCCTTGCCCCCTGGGGCATGGCCGTAAGGGTGACGTCCCCGAGGGTGAACTGCCCGTCGAGCTCTGCCTCGGCGGCGCTCCAGGCGTTGTCCCTGAAATCTATTGTCACGGCGTAGGAGGCCGTACCGGCCCCGAGCAGGACCGCCACGGCTAGCATGACGATTGCCAGATTTTTCCTTATCGCACCGTGCTTAGGCTTCATCATCCGTCTTCGCTCCTAATACTACGTGCTTCACCCGAAATAGGCTGGAAGATATTACTTCACTATTATAGATTACTTCATAATGATATATAGCAAAAACTATGCCGGAGTAACTGTCAGCATAACCTTTTAATTTTATAAGATAAAAAATACGAGGCCTCTCTGGCAGGCCCTGGAAGTGTAAAATAACTTGACACTTTTTCCAAATGATAATTCGTGGTTAAGTAAAACTCATACAGAATAATTGGTTATACTGATAATTAAAAGTGTAAAGAAATTTGACACAATTCAAGAAATTTTACACTTTTGTGGGCGTCAAGTGGAATTGACTGGCGAGAGAGCAAACTTTTTTGCTTTTTTTTAGATTTTTTCGAGAAATAACGATATTTCTGTCGGTAATCACCGATTTTGAGCCTACCACCAACCTGTGGAGTTGCCGGTGAACTCCACAATTATAAGATCGAGCAGCAAGCCTCGTCAATGAACTTCAACCCCTACTAACCTCTCTTTTATAACCGCTCTAAAGATGGCCATGCCACCGGTTCCTATTATAAGGCCAGAATAAAAACAGGCCAGCATGGTCATTGTGGCCGCCTTAAAAGTGTAGTATATTTTTAGTAGGCGCTTCTTCGGCCTCCTGCGTAAAGGGGGGGCAGGGGAGCGCCTGACTTTACAAAAAAACGGGCGCAAAGCCCGTTCATGGATAGGGGATAGGCGAATGCCAAAGTTTGAAGTCTGCCTGAAGGGGACGAATTTTCATATCAAGACCAACGGCAAGGTGAGGAAAAAGAGGTTTTACGCGGCACGGTTCGTGGAGGCGGACGATTACTCCCATGCCGTGTCCTCGGCCGCTGGGGTCCTGCGCTCGGAACTGAAGGACTCGGTGGTGAACCCCCCGTCCGACCAGCCGGGCCTCGATGTGGTGGACGTGAGCGAGGTCTACTATTTTCAGGACAATATGGTCGTAGAGAGCCTCGACAACATGGTATTGAGCGGAGAGGGTTTTTTATGGGAGGAAGAGGGGGATGAGGGAGGGGAGTGGGGCGTGCCGGCGGACAAACTCCAGAGAAAATTGCCAACGTTCAGGGAAAGGATAAAGGCGAAAGACATCCACATCCATTCCATGCTCATACACTTTACAAACGCCCTCTACCCGGCGGCGATACTTTTCTTGTTCCTCTACCTTGTCCTTGGCAAGGAGGCCTTCAGGCTGACATATTTTTACCTGATGGTCTTTGCCACGGTCACCATGCCGCTCTCTTACGCCTCGGGCATACTCCAATGGAGGCGTAAATACCAGGGGGCCATGATACGGATATTTTATTCCAAGATAAGGTACGGTCTCCTCGCCTTTGTCATCGGGGCCGCGTGCACGCTCTGGTACTATTTCTCTCCTGGGGTGCTCGACGGGGGCGGCGTTGTGGAGGCGGCCTTTATCCTCCTTAACCTCTCCATTTTAATTCCGCTCATATATCTCGGGCACCTCGGCGCAATAATCGTCTACGAGGGGCTTGACTGATTTGGGGTGGTTTTGTGTGGGTGAGTCAGTGAGGTCTTATTGGAAACGTACTACAAGGGCGTAGACCTCTACCTTGTACGCCTTGAAGAGACCGTCGTCATAGACTTTTTTCTTTTCGCTTCGCTCAAGGATTATAGCGTCCCCGCCAAGGGCCCGTGCTTTTTTCTGGGCCTTTTTTATTATACTCGCCATGCTCGCCCTTGTTGGGCCCCAGGCCAGTATGCTCCCGATCCTGCGGTAGACGGGGATTTCGTCCAGACTCTTAAAAGCCTTGCCCAGTCTCCTTTGTGTCTCGGGTGAGAGTGTGAATTTGGAGTAAACCTCTATGGCGCGGCTTCGCCGCCGGGGTTTGTAGATTTTGTCTACGTCTCTCTGGGAAGTGGCGCTCGTACAGCCGAGAAGGGCGAAGAAGAGGGTTAAAGCAATTAGGACTCTAAGAGCGGATGAGGGCGTTTTTTTCATGGTGCAGTCAAGTCAGGAAAAAGGCCCGGTCAGCGGTAAGGTCAAAGAACAGCCCCAACCCCGACCCTTGGAAATTTAAAAACCGGTCACCGCTTACGCGATGACCGGCAAGATCAGTAGTTCTCTGCGAGGAGTTCGTAATAGGCCCTCGGATGCGCGCAGGCCGGACATTCTTCCGGCGCTTCCTCGCCCTCATGGACGTAGCCGCAGTTACGGCACTTCCATTTGACGATTTTTTCCTTCTTGAAGACAGTGCCGTTGTTTATGTTTTCGAGGAGTTTCCTGTAGCGTTTCTCATGCTGGACCTCTACTTCCGCTATCTCCGTGAACTGGTCGGCGACCTCCGGAAAGCCCTCTTCAAGGGCAATTTCGGCGGCCTCCTTGTAAAGTTTCGTCCATTCGAGGTTCTCTCCGGCGGCGGCGGCCGCGAGGTTTTCTGCCGTGTCGCCTATGACGCCCGCTGGAAAAGCGGCGGTAAACTCCACGTCCCCGCCTTCAAGGAGTTTAAAGAATCTCTTGGCGTGTTCCTTCTCGTTGTCAGCCGTCTCCAGAAAAATGGCGGATATCTGGTCGAAGCCGGACTTTTTCGCCACAGAGGCGAAATAAGTATAGCGGTTTCTCGCCTGGGACTCCCCGGCAAAGGAGGCGAGCAGGTTCTTTTCAGTCCTCGTCCCTTTAATTGATTTGCTCATGGCATTCCTCCTGTCAGTTTCGGCAATTGGATTAACCGGTTTTTTTATGAGACGCGGCCTGAGGCCGCGTCTCGCACGTGGCCCCAAGCGCGTTGTGCCGGGCGTCGTGAACCCTGCCCCGGCCTCTTACTCGCTCTTTTGCATGTACCTGAAGAACTCGCTCTTGGGCGTAAGAATGAGAGTGTCATTGGCGCCGAGGGCCTTTTTGTAAGCCTCCATGGTCTTCAGGAAGTAAAAGAACTTGGGGTCTTTGTTGTATGCCGTTGCGTAGAGCCTTGTGGCCACGGCGTCGCCTTCGCCCTTGAAGACCTGCGACTTTCTATTCGCCTCCGAGAGTATGACGGTCTTCTCCCTGTCCGCCTTCGCCCTTATTCCAAGCGCGCGCTCCTCGCCCTCGGAGCGGTATCTCTTGGCCTCGCGCCTCCTCTCGGCCCTCATGCGCTCGAAGACGGCGCGTTCGTTCTCAGGCGGGAGGTCCGCTCTCTTTATGAGCACGTCACGCACCTCTATGCCGAAGGCAAGGGACGCCTTGTTCGTATTTTGCGTAACGATCTTCATGAGCGAGGCGCGGGTCTTGGCCACGATGTCAAAGAGGTTCTGCTTGCCCAGCTCCTCTCTCAGGTTAGAAAAAATTATGTCGTCGAGCCTGGACTGTGCGCCTGTCTCGTTCCTCACCGTCTGGTAGTACTTGAGCGGGTCCACGATCCTCCACTTGGCGTAGTTGTCCACCACGAGGTTCTTCTTGTCCTTTGTGATGATGGCCGACGGTGTGGCATCGTACAGGAGGAGCCTGTTGTCAAAGTATACGACCTTCTGCATGAAAGGGGTCTTTACGTTGAGCCCCGGCGTTGTGACGACCTTTACGGGTTTTCCGAGCTGGATGACGAGCGCCGACTCGGTCTGGTCCACCTGGTAGAAGATCTGTGAGACCAGGATTAAGGCGATTACTATAACCGCGATAGCGAGGGTTGAAATTTTCTTCATTTCTTTTCACCCCCTTTTCTTGTCCCTGGCTTGCGCTCAAGGGGTAGATAGGGCAGAAGGTTCTTCTGTGTGTCGGCGTCGATTATGAACTTGTCCATGCGCCCCAGGACCTCCTCCATGGTATCTATGTAAATCCGTTTCTGGGTAACGTCCCGGGCCTTACGGTACTCCTTCAGGACCTGAAGAAACCGGCTCGCGTCGCCCTTTGCCTTGTTGATGTTAGCCTCCTTGTAGGCCATGGCCTCGTTTATAATCTTTTCCGCCTCGCCCTTGGCCTTTGGTATGAGGTCGTTGCTGTACCCCTCGGCCTGTTCAACGGCCCTGGCGCGGTCCTCCCTGGCGCTGGCCACATCCTTGAACGCGTCCACCACCTGCTTGGGGGGAAGAACGTCCTGAAGCTGGACAGTGACGATGCTTATCCCTGAATCATATTTGTCGAGGATTTTTTGCAATAAAATCTTGGCCTCCTGCTGGACCTGGAGACGGCCCTCCGTCAGGACGTTGTCGATAGGGGCCTTGCCCACAACCTCGCGCATCGCGGCCTCGGAGGCGTCCCGTATGGTCTTTTCCTGGCTCCTCACATTGAAGAGGAATTTTACGGCGTCCCTTATCTTGAACTGCACTATGAACTCAACGGCCACGATATTCTCGTCGCCGGTGAGCATGAGGGACTCTTTTTCAATGGAGGCGTACCTTGCAGGCGGGCCAGGGTCTATGGTCTTGAAGCCCACCTCTATCCTGTGCACCTTTGTCACCTGCGGCTTTAAGACGTTCTCTATGAGCGGAATCTTTAAGTGCGGTCCGGGGTCGGCGGTGCGCACCACTTTTCCGAACCTCCTCACAACGCCCAGTTCCTCAGGGGCTATCGTGTAAAAACTGCCGATACCCAGAAAGACCACCACCACGACTATTATAACTATGCCGAGGGCCGGCACCTGCCTCTTAAAGCCCTTGAAGATGTCCCCGGCGTTTTTTAATACGACATCAATGTCAGGAGGCCTCCGGCCTCCGCCGCGTCCGCCTCCGCGTCCGCCACCGTGCCCACCCCCGTGGACGCCACCCGGCCCAGGCCCAGGCCCAGGTCCAGGCCCCCTGCCTTCTCCGCCGCCGCCTTCGCCTTCCCCATTTCCTCTGTGGATTTCCATTTAATTTTCTCCTTAAAGTAGACGTAACATGGTTTGCTCTCCCATGTCAAAGCGTAAATTCATGGCCGTGTTTTGTCTTTTTTTTCGGGACGCGCATTGTCGCGCACATGTTGACAGGAAAATATCGGATAACGCCGCCTGTTGCGGGGAAGCGTGCCTCGATATTCGGCCTCGGGCCAACCTGTTGACGTATCGGTGGAGATGAGAGTATAATCAAAAATTGTTTTAAGCCGCATTAAACTCCGCCCCCGCCGGCCCTTGCCGGTGATGGGGCGGGTCTTTGTCCCGGATAAATCAAGGGGGTCATGTGGACGTAAAAAAACTTCTGCAAAGAAACAGGCAGTGGGCTGAGAAGATCAAAGAGGGCGACCCTGATTTCTTTGTCCGCCTCGCGAAAGAGCAGAGGCCGCAATTCTTGTGGCTCGGCTGCTCGGACAGCCGCGTGCCGGCAGTCGAGGTCGTCGACCTCCGGCCGGGTTCAATATTTGAGCACCGCAACATCGCGAACATGGTAATCCACTCGGATTTTAATTGTCTGGCCGTAGTCCATTACGCGGTAGAGGTTTTGGGGGTCAGGGATATCGTCGTTTGCGGCCATTACGGTTGCGGCGGCATCAGGGCCGCCATGGAGGAGAAGGTTCACGGACTGATTGACAACTGGCTCTGCCATATCAAGGACGTTTACCGCTACCATCAGGAAAAGATAGACGTAGTTGGAGACGAAGACGACAAGATGAACCTCCTTTGTGAGATTAACGTGGCCGAGCAGGTGGCAAACCTCTGCCGCACCACCGTTGTGCTGAATGCGTGGAAGTCGGGACGTGATTTAAGCGTCCACGGCTGGGTCTATGACATTGGAAGCGGATTATTGAAGGACCTTGGGGTCAGCGCCTCGAGTGCCGAAGGTGTTTCATCGGCTCACAGGTTTAAATAGCAACGTTACGTAAAACCGGCGCGCGCCGCAGCGGATATGATGAATCCACTCCATATCTTCCCGCGTAAAACTTCCACGGACAGGGCAGGTAATGTTACCTTCTGAGAGCAAAGAGGCATTTCACGAGATTATGGGCTGTCTCGTCGGGTACGGCCAGGGGCCGGGCGCATGCGCGGTGGATGTCTCCGGACAATTCAGGGGACAATTCGAGGGTCATTTCAGGGCTGAGACGGAGAGTAACCGCGCAATCCCCGAAAACTTGAACGCCGCCTTCCTTATCGCCCTCTGCGGGCAGGACCACCCGGACTACTCGGCGGCGAGGGTCTACCTTGATGAGAAGGAAAAAAACCCGCTCTGGAGGACAATCGCCGCCTTCTATAAAGAAGGCCTTGAACTTGTAGTTAATGAGTTTCAGGCGTTCTCCTCGGACCCGGGCTCCGGAGAGAGGGTTGAGAGGCTTAAGGCTAAGATAACCGGGGTGGGGGGGCGGCAGGACCCTAAGCTACAGGAGGAGCTGTGGACCCTCTTCCATCCCGAGGCAGCGGGTATCCTTAATAAGAAAGAATCGCGGACGCTTGAGTTAAGGCAAAGACGCAAGATAAGGATAAGCGCCCTGAACCCTCTGCCACTGAGTGATGTCTCAAGGGAAGTCCTTTTTACCGCGAATGTCCTTTTGACCACACCGCCTGCATGGAAGAGGGTCGAAGACCTCGACATAAGCCCCGGGCTCAGGGAAATGGTCAAAGAGGTCGCTATGGAGGAGCAGGTCTTCTGGTACGACCACCCCGTGCCCGTTGGCATTGAGCCGGCAATGAACGAGATACTTTACGGGCTCCATAATCTCTCCGAGGCCTTCCTCTATGAGAAGGAGGCCGGAAATGCCGGCCGGGACTCGGAATTGACCTGTGTGTTGTCCGCCTCCGTCACACACGAAGGTTTAAAGCGTGTAGTAAAGGAATACATAGAGGACGAAATTAAGAAGGCCCGTGACCTTCCCGGCCTCGTTATCCATCTCTTTACGGAGGCGGATACGGACAGGCTTATCCGCGACGTACTCGCCCCGGCGGCAGACAAGTTCATGGACGAGATAAAGGACCCCGCCTCCATTTTGAGAGAGGTCGTGGGGGTGGATGGTAGGTACGGGCGCCATTACAGTTTTCTCAAGGCCGTAGCCGCGTTCTGGCAGGTCTTTATAGACCCGGAAAAGAGGGCCACCTTTAAAATAGACCTTGACCAGGTCTTTCCTCAGAAAAAACTCCTTGAAGAGACGGGAAGAACCGCGTTCGGCCACCTCATGACTCCGCTCTGGGGCGCCGACGGCATGGACTTCGAGGGCAACCCCGTGCATCTTGGCATGATAGCGGGTGCGCTGGTAAATGAAAGCGACATAGGGGCCTCGCTTTTTACCCCCGATGTGACCTACCCTTGCCCGCCCTTCAGGGGGGAAGAGACAGTATTTTGCAGCAGGGTCCCGCAGGCCCTGTCCACGGCCGCTGAGATGATGGCACGCTACACCGGCCCTGAGATGGACGGCAGGGCCTTTTGCATGCAAAGGGTCCATGTCACCGGCGGGACTACGGGGATTACCATAGACGCCCTGAGGAAATACCGCCCTTTTACCCCCGTCTTTATAAACAGGGCCGAGGACCAGGCCTATCTCCTGTCGCTCCTCTCTCCCCCGGGGCCCATTCGCCCTTCTGCCGATGACGGCGCCCTTCGCTATCTCCACAAGGACGGTCTCTTTATGAGGCACGACAAGGAGGCCTTTGCCGGCGAGGCCATAGAGGCCGCCGCCATAGGCAAGATAGTCGGCGACTATGAGAGGATCCTCTATTTCTCCTATTACGCGAGGGCCCTTCCAACGGATACAGGGGCGATAAAGCGCCTCATAGACCCTTTTACAGGCAGTTTTGTATCACCTCTGCCCTTTACCCTCGCCTACCTCCGGCTTGGGCTCAAGGCGGCTGACCTCTTTTCCTCGGGCAGGGAAGAGGACGCGCTAAAGGGGCTTGAACTGATGAAGACGGGTTCGAGGAGGCTTAGGGCTGCGACACGGGACATTCTCGCAGGCAACGGCGAGGCGCTTAAGGATAGCTACGAGAGAGAGAAGGCCGCATGGGACCTCTACTATGATATACTCAGGCGTCTTGAGGAGGCTATCGAGGCAGGGGACCCTTTTGCCGTGGACCTGAAAGAGAGGGCAAAAAAACTCGTCATGGAGACGAGGGTTGTTGTGGCGTAGCGGACGGGGGAGGTTTGCCTCCCTGGGGCGGCGGCAGGAAATTCGCTAAAAACTTCTTAAGTTTCGGGTAGTTGCCTCGTTGCAGGAGGCCGGGGGCGGTATTTCCCTGTGAATTTGCCGGTTTTCCGCTCCAAATCAATGGATTGTAAGGCGAAGGGAAAATAATTACCCTCGCATTTTTAAGGAAATTGTGGTATCGATTCATGAATAAGGATGTTGTTTCAGCGGCACTTTGGCATAGGCGTTTTTGGGAGTATTGGTAAAATACATCAAACATAACAGAGGAGGATAAGGTATGACAAAAGACGAACTGGTGGAAAAGATAGCGGGCGAGGCCGATATATCAAAGAAGGATGCCGCGGCGGCGCTAAACGCCGTTACCTCCGGGATAGCCAGCGCGCTGGCCAATGGCGACAGCGTATCCCTTACGGGTTTCGGGGTCTTCAGCGTATCAAACAGGGCGGCAAGGACGGGCAGGAACCCGAGGACCGGAGAGGCTATAGAGATACCCGCGAGCAGGGGGGTCAAGTTCAAGCCTGGAAAGGCTCTAAAGGACGCGGTAAAGTAATACCAATCCCGGCCGGCGATACAGTATCTGAAAAGGGCAGCCTGATAAAAGGCCTGCCCTTTTCGTATTTCAGCCGTAGTCAATACCGCGGGGTCTGCCGTCTCACCCCGCCCTTCTCACCTTGTCTGTCTCATCCCGCATTGATTGACAAATATATCCTTTCGATTATAATATATTTTCCCAATTAAATAGAGCCGGGCGGCTTTGGTATCTTTTATCCGGGCCAGTCTTTTAACAATAACCCAGGGGTGGAAGTTTATGTTCAGTAAAAAGATATCAGGGTGGTACTTTCTCTTGTTCTTTCTTATCCTTCCCCTTGTCTTCGTGGCCGCGGGCTGTGGCAAAAAGGGGGAAAAAGCCGGCGTCGTGAAAGCCAAAACAATCTGGGCCGAAAGGTGGATGGTACAGAGGCCCATGAATTTTAAGAGGGCCGGGCTCGTTGCCGTGGCAACAGGCAACCGCATCTACGCCATAGGAGGGGGGGAGTACGGCCCCGCGGGGCTCAAGATATTCGACAGCGTGGAATACGCCGACGTATCCGAAGACGGGACTATCGGTGAATGGAAGGCCTCGGCCCCCCTTAACATGCCGAGGATATACCCGGTGTCCGTCGTATACAACGGTTACGTATATCTCATGGGCGGCGAGAGCCTTGACGTCATCTTTACCGGCGCCGAAGACCAGGCCCGGCCAAGGCTCCTGAAGTCCGTTGAAAGGGCGAAGATAAACCCCGACAACACCCTCGGCGAATGGATACTGGAGAGCGAGGAGATGAGTATGCCCAGGAGGGGTGGGGTGGTCTTCGCTCATAACGGCTGGCTCTACGCGGGCGGCGGGTTCGGCGGGGCCTTTTTGAAGGACGTTGAGAAGGCGAAGATAAACCCCGACGGGAGCCTCGGGAAATGGACGGCGGAGAACTCCCTGAACAAGGAGAGGTATATCTCGGGGTACGCGCAGAAGGGTGACAGGTTTTTTGTCCTCGGCGGACATGTGAACAGCCCGCAGAGGGCCCTGAACTCCGTGGAGACCGCGAAGGCGAACCCCGACGGGTCACTTTCAGAGTGGGAGGAGACGAGCCCCCTTTATACGAGGAGGTTTTTGAATACCTCCCTTGTAAAGGGCGATACCGTATATACCTTCGCCGGACACAACACTATCAACCTGAGCAGCACGGAGAAGGCGGTCTTGAACGAAGACGGCACTCTCTCGGAATGGTCGCCTGAAACGCCGCTCAACGTGCCGAGAAGGGCCGCCGCGTCGGTGGTTGTGGGCGATTACGTATATGTGCTCGGCGGTATGGTCAAGCCCATGGACGCGTCGGACTCGGTCAACGTCGTGGAGTCCGCAAAGGTGGAGCCCGGCAAGAAGCTCGGCAACGCCATGAAAGAGGGGTCAAAGGAATACGAGGCCTACATGAAGTTGAAAAAGGCCGTACCCATCGATGCCCGCACCCACCTGAGGCACGGCAAGGGGTTCCTCAAGATGAAGGAATACGACACGGTCCTCTTTGACGTGGAAGAGGCCCTCAAGCAATACCCCGATTACCCGCAGGCCTATGACCTCATGGCAGACGTGTATTTTGACATGGGCAAGCTCGACGAGGCCGAGTCGGCCCTTAAAAAGTCGCTCGACATCGAGAGCCTGAACTTTTACGCGCTCATCGGTCTCGGGTATCTTAATTATGAAAAGGGAGATTTCAAGGCGGCGGTTAAATTCTACTCGAGGGCCGTCAAGGTAGACCCTGAGTCGGAGATAGCGCACTTCAATCTCGGCACTGCCTACCTGGGAGCCGGGGACAAGGAAGCGGCCGCAAAGGAATTCAAATGGGTCCTCACGAAGAACCCGGGTTCAAAGAAGGCCGAGCATCTTCTCGATCTGAGCGAGGATAAAAGACCCGAAGATAAAAAACCCGTTGAGAGTGAGGAGAAGGTAGAGAAGGAGAAGAAGGAGGAGGGCGGGTCACCCCTTAAAAAGGAAAAGAAAGACTAACCCCCTCAATAGGCCTCCCGTGTTGATAAGGGGTGTTGCGGGGCGGTTGTGAGATGTGTTGTTTAAGGGGCGGTCAATAAGCCCCGCCCCCCCCGTCTCCGTTGCCTGCATGGCCGGGGGTCAGGTTTTATTTCTAAAGGTTCAGTTCGTCTGTGCGGAAAAAACCTTAAAGAGGACCAGGAAGATGCCATTTTTTACGGCCCTGAGGGAATACACGCTTAAACGCCTGGAGAGCATAGGCTCCGCGGATATACTCATAGGTATCCCGTCCTACAATAACGAATCCACCATCCGCAATGTAATGCTGGCCGCCTCCCACGGCGCGGTAAAATATTTTCCCGGCAAGAGGGTGCTCATATTCGTCTCCGACGGCGGCAGCACCGACGACACGCGCGACGAGGCGCAGGACGTTGTGATAGACCCCTTTATCGAGAAACTCATCCACATATACAGGGGCATACCAGGCAAGGGCTCGGCGTTGCGGGCCGTATTCGAGGCGGCCTCGAGGCTCCGTGTCAAGGCCACCGTAATGGTGGACGCGGACTTAAGGTCAATCACCCCCGACTGGATAGAGAAACTCGTAAGGCCCGTAATATCGGACGATTATGACTATGTGGCGCCCTTTTACAGCCGTTCGAAATACGACGGCACCATAACCAACAACATCGCCTATTATATGAACCGCATGCTCTATGGAACGAGGGTGCGTCAGCCCATTGGCGGGGACTTTTGTCTGTCCACGCCTTTGGCCGAGGCATACTTGAAGCAGGACGTATGGGAGACGGACGTGGCCAAGTTCGGCGTGGACATATGGATGACCACCGTGGCCATTACCGAGGGGTATCGCATATGCCAGGCACGGCTCGGGGTCAAGCTCCACGGCAAAAAAGACCCTTCCGCCGACCTGAGCGCCATGTTCCGCGAGGTCGTTGTAACGCTCTTTACTCTCATGGAAGATTACGAAAAGGTCTGGATGGATGTAAAGGGCAGTAAACCCGTCGACACCCTGGGCGAGGCCCCTGGCGGGGAACCAGAGCCTCTTCCCATCGATAAAGAGACCCTTGTGGAGGATTTCAGGATAGGTTATTCGCAGTTCAGCCCCATCTGGAAGACCATACTCGACAAAAAGGATTATCACGCCATTGTGGAACTCAAAAAGGCCGGCCCCCATGAGATTGATATAAAGACGGACCTCTGGGCCCGCATACTTTACGCCTTCGCCGCCGCCTTCCACTCATGGCCCAAAAACAGGGTCAAGCTCGTTAATATGATGATACCTCTTTATTACGCGCAGGTGGCGTCATTCGTAAACGAGACCAGGGATATGACCAACGAGCAGGCCGAAGGGCTTGTGGAAAAGTACGCCGAGCGTTTCGAGGAATTGAAACCCTACCTTTTGAAAAAATGGCGCACCGCCGTCAAGTAGCCTCTTATCCGTCCGCTTTAGTGGGGGGAGCGCAAGGGTTGATAAAAAAATAGTTTGACATTCTACGGATTGTAGAATAGAATAGAAAACATGGAAAGAACGGATAAGAAGAATATTTTCAAGGAGGGGCCGGCGAGAGTGCTCGGACACCTCGAGCAGGAGATAATGGATCTTCTCTGGTCGCGCGGCGCCATGAACGGAAAGGATGTCCACAGGACCATAAAGCACGAGCGTCCTATCGCCATCACCACCGTCCTTACCGTCCTTGACAGGCTCGTTAAAAAGGGTCTTGTGGCCAAGAAGAGAGGTGAGACCGTATACCTTTACAAGCCCCTCTGTACGCGCGATGAGTTCGCCAGAGAATTATCGGGCACGCTCTTGAAGGATATCTTCGAGATCTCATCGAGCTCGGCCACGGCCTCCTTCGTGGACATGGTCGCGGACACGAGCCCGGAAGAGCTCGACCGTCTGGCGCAGCTGGTTGAGGAGAAGAGAAAGGAGCTGAAAGGCTAAGGGGTTTTTTCGACGCCCCTTTGCTGACGCTCGCTTAGTTATCGGGATTTTCACGGTTTCGTGAAAATTTTTTTTGCTTTTTTGTTCTACGGCATGTAGAATAACTTTTTTTTAGTAGACTCACGTTATTTTTGCTGTAAACTGAAATGAATTTAAAAAAGCCGAGAAGGAACTAATGGTGTTTATAAAAGAGATGAGATTCGCAGGTTTCGCCCGCGGCTTAACGCCGGGCAAGTCATTGGGGCTTTTTTCCCTCTTCATATCGACGGTCATTCTTACGACCCTTTTTTTTATGGGTACGGGCCTGGTTCACAATGCTCAGGCGGCGCCGATAGACGGCCCTGCCGGTTCCGCGGGTGTGGAAGGCGGTGAGACGGAAAAGACCGCACCCACGGAAAAGACTACACTCAGTGAAGTCCTGGACCTGGCCGTTAAAAACAACCCCCGCCTCAAGGCCGCGAGGAGGAATTGGGAGAGGGTCAAGCAAAAATACCCGCAGGTCATAAGCCTTGACGACCCTGTCCTCAGGTACACCGAGCCCATAAGGGAGACAGAGACGCGGCTCGGCCCTCAGGACCGCGTCTTTTCTCTTAGCCAGAAGTTCCCCTTCCCTGGAAAACTTGGACTCAAGGGCGATATCGTCAACAAGGAAGTCGATATCGCGAGAACCAGATACGAAAAGACGGAGAGGGACTTGAGGGCCGAGGTGAAGAAGACCTTCTATGAACTCTTCTTTGTGGACATGGCCATAGGACTCGATAAGGAGAACAACGCCGTACTCGATTACTTCTTTGAACTGAGCAGGCTCAATTACGGCTTGAGCGTCTCTGAACTCGACGAACTGGTGCGGGCCGAGAAGTCTTCGGCAAAGGCCACCTTCGACCTTTTGAAGATCGAGGACATGCGCGAGGCCATGGTGGCCAGGCTCAATACCCTTCTGGACCGCCCGCCCGCCACACCCGTGCCGACCGTTGAAGAGCCGGATTTTGTTGATTTTCCCTACAGCGCCGAAGAACTCTACAGCCTCGCGGTGAAATATAACGACGAGGTAAGGATAGCCGGACTCGAGGTGGAGAAGAGCGAGCTTGAGAAGAGGCTCGCGGGCTACACCTACCTCCCCAATTTCATGTTGGGACTGAATTATTCTCAGATCGGCACTCTCCCTTCTTCGAGCATACCCGACACCGGTGACGACGCCGTCTCCGTGACCTTCGGCGTGAGCATACCCCTGTGGTTTTCAAAGAACAGGGCCGCCGTCGCAGAGGGCGCCACGAATATAGAGCAGAAGGTCTTTGAGAAGGGCGCCGCCATCCGCGAAGTGGAGGGGCGTGTAAAGAAGTACTATTTCAACCTGACGACCTCTTCAAGGATCGCGAAATTATACAAGGAGCGTTTTATCCCCGACGCGAAAGAGTCGGTGGAGTTCGCCGAGGCACGCTACAAGACAGGCACGGAGTCGCTGGCAAGGCTCCTTGAGACAGAGAGCATGTGGATAGACTTTCGTCTCGTATATTACAGGGCCTTCGCGGATTATCTGAAGAGCACGGCCGAGATTGAAAGGCTCACGGCAAAGGAATTTTTTAAATATGATAAAGAGTGAGGAGTATTAAGATATGAGTAAACGCGCAATTTTGATACTGTTTTTGATTATCGGGCTGGTTGTAGGCGCCGGGGCCATGTATGCCGTCTCCATGTACAAGGGGATGGGGCAAGGGGGGGCAGGCGCGCCTTCCGACGAGGCCGCGAAAGGAAAAAAGATACTTTACTGGAAGTCGCCAATGAACCCGACCTACATAGCCGACAAGCCGGGGAAAGACCCCATGGGCATGGACCTCAAACCGGTATACGAGGGCGAGGAGTCCACGGGTGAGCCCGGCACGGTCACGGTGGACCCTGTGACGGAGCAGAACATAGGGGTCAGGACCGTGCGCGTTAAAAAGAGAAGGCTGACAAAAACGGTCAGGACCGTGGGCAGGGTCGTTTATGACGAAACGAGGGTCTACCATATCCGTACGAAACTCGATGGATGGGTGGAGAAGCTCTACTTTGACTTCACAGGTGAAAAGGTGAACAAGGGCGACACACTCCTTGAGTTCTACAGCCCCAAACTCATATCGGCAGAAGAGGAATTCCTCCTCGCCAGGAGCCTCGCGGGCTCCGTTAAAGACGTTGGAAGGGCGTCGCTTCTCGAGTTGAGCCGCAGGAGGCTTCAACTCTGGGACGTGACCGATGAGCAGATAGATGAGATAGAGAGGACGGGAGTGGTAAAGAGGACTCTCCAAATCCAGTCTCCCTTTACGGGTATTATAATAGAAAAACCAGTGCTCGATGGCATGTTTGTAAAGCCCGGCGATAACCTTTATACCATTGCGGACCTTTCCAAGGTCTGGGTCTACGCCGATGTTTTTGAGTTCGAGCTGCCCTGGATAAGGTTGAGGCAGAAGGCCGAGATGACCCTTCCCTCCGCTCCGGGCAAGGTCTTTGAGGGGAGGGTCTCTTTCATATATCCTTTCCTCGATGAAAAGACGCGGACAAACAGGGTGAGGGTAATCTTCGACAACTCCGACGGGAAACTGAAACCAGACATGTACGCAGATATAATCCTCAAGTCCGTCGTGAGCAAGAGGGCAGTGGCCGTGCCAAAGGAGGCGGTGCTCCTTTCGGGCGAGAGGAGCCTTGTGATACTCTCGCGCGGCGGAGGCAAATTCCTGCCGAGGGATATAATCCTGGGAGTAGAGACCGACGATTACTATCAGGTCCTTGACGGCCTTAAGGAAGGGGACATCGTCGTCACTTCGGCGCAGTTCCTCATAGACTCGGAGAGTAACCTCAAAGAGGCTATAACAAAGATGCTCGAGGTGAAGAAGAAAGCCGGGGCCGCCGGGGGGGAAGATAAGGGCAAGATGGACATGAAGGGGATGGATATGAAAGGCGGAGACAAGTCGGATATGAAAGACATGAAGAAGGATGGCCCCGCCAGTATGGATATGAAAGGCATGAAGAAGGACGCGGACAAGCCGGGCGTCAAGAAATACAAGGATATGGAGATGATGCAGTCCGGGGCCGAGCATGAGAGCCCGGCCAAAGAGATGAAGATGGACGCAGGGATGAAGATGGACTGAGGGGTGTTGAACGCGGCGCCTTCTCATTGAAGGCGCCTTCTCATTGAATATGATATTGATTTCCACGTTGATTAATAAAGGCCCTTATAAAAATGCTTAAAAAGATAATAGAATACTCAGTAAACAACAGGTTCCTCGTAATACTCTTTACCATCTTCGTGATACTCTGGGGCCTTTACGCCTTGTCGAAGACGCCCCTTGACGCCATACCGGACCTTTCCGACGTTCAGGTGATCATCTTTACGGAATATGCCGGTCAGGCGCCCCAGGTCGTGGAAGACCAGATAACATATCCGCTCACCACGGCCATGCTCTCGGTGCCTTTCGCCAAGATAGTGAGGGGTTATTCCTTCTTCGGGTTCTCCTTTGTCTATGTGATATTCGAGGACGGCACGGACATGTACTGGGCCAGGAGCCGTGTGCTCGAATACCTTAATTTCGTCTCAGGCAGGCTCCCACAGGGTGTGACGCCATCGCTTGGTCCCGATGCCACGGGTGTGGGCTGGGTATACGAGTACGCCCTCGTCGACAGGACGGGCAATACCGACCTCTCTGAACTCCGGAGCTTACAGGACTGGTACCTGAGGTACGAACTCCAGACCGTGCCCGGCGTATCCGAGGTCGCGAGCATAGGGGGGTACGTAAAGCAGTATCAGGTCGAGGTGGACCCCAACAAGCTCCTCGCCTACAACATACCGCTCAGCAAGGTCAAGCACGCCATAAAGAGGAGCAACAACGACGTGG
>BTQV01000003.1:0-25643 GCA_036986055.1 Thermodesulfobacteriota bacterium | reverse complement strand
TCTCAGGGACAACGACTAACAGGACCGCCCTTGTCAACACCATAAACAACGTTTCGCCCTCTACGTGGACACCACTGGCCGAGACCATGTACGAGGCGATGCAGTACTACGAAGGCGATACTACGGCCTTTAACGGCAGTTACACCTATACGACGCCCATACAGTACAGTTGCCAGATGAATTACGTAATCGTGATAACGGACGGGATGTCTACTCAGGACCGGAATTCCGTATTAACGAATATATGCGTTAGCGGCGACTGCGACGGCGACGGCTACGAGCCGGCGGGAGACCCGACAAAGTCTTACAGCTCTTACGGTTCCGACTATCTTGATGACGTTGCCAAGTACATGTACGATAATGACCTCCTCACCGACGGGGGGGACCCGAAGACGACGGGTAAGCAGAACGTACTCACCTATACCGTGGGCTTCGGCCTCGCAGGTGTGGCTTCCGCCGAGCAGCTCCTTCAGGAGACCGCCTTTAACGGGGGAGGCGTCTATTACTCCGCATCGTCAACAGCGGGACTCTCAGAGTCCTTAAGGAAGATACTCGCCACAATCATCGAGGACAACACCTCGTTCGTGGCCCCTGTGCTCCCTGTTAGCCCGGAGAACAGGACCTTCAGCGGGGACAGGATATACATGGGCTTCTTCAAGCCCGCATCCGCAGGTTTCTGGGGCGGGAACATGAAGAAGTACGGCATTGACATTGCCGGCAATGTGGTTGACAAAAACGGCAACGCGGCCACAAACCCCGACGGGAGTTTCAAGGACAACGCGATCTCTTACTGGTCCACAGCCGCTGACGGCGGGAACGTTGAAAAGGGCGGCGCCGGCGCCATGATCCTTACCAGGAGCACCGCAAGGAATATCTATACCTATACGGGGACGAACTATAACCTGACTAATTCGAGTAACGCCTTTACCACGACCAACTCCGCCATAACGGCCGCCACGCTCACTGTGGCCGATACCACGGCAAAGGACAAACTTATTAACTTCATACATGGGAAGGACGCCTACGACCAGGACGGGAACGGCAACACCACGGAGATGAGGGACTGGGCCATGGGGGACGTGCTTCATTCAAAGCCAACGATCGTCCACTATACTACCTTCACGTCTGCGAACGAAGGAAACTGCTCGATCAACAAGTCGATAATCTTTGTCGGCGCCAATGACGGCCTGCTCCATGCCTTCAAGGACTGTGACGGGAGCGAGGCATGGGCCTTTGTTCCCCAGGACTTGCTTCCGTCGCTAAAGCTCATTCCCGGCGCCGTACATAGCTACTTCGTCGATTCCTCGACGTCGACATACATATATGACTACGATAATGATGGTAATATCGAGACCGCCGACGGCGACAGGGTCATAATTATATTCGGCGAGAGGCGGGGCGGGGGCTATTACTACGCCCTCGACGTGACGGACCCCGCCGCGCCCAAATACATGTGGAGGCTCAGTTCCACGGAGAGCCCGTCAGGGACGAATACCGATTACTCTGAACTCGCCGAGGCGTGGTCTGAGCCGGTGATAAAGAATGTTCAGGTCAATGTAAGCGGGACTACGGTTACAAAGGTGGCGGCCTTTATAGGGGCCGGGTACGACAACGTCGCCGAAGACGCCTCGCCTGCCGGGACCTCCACCACGGGCAGGGGGCTGTACGCCGTTGAGGTGGCGACTCTGTACAGCGGTGTGCCGTCATTTTCGACAAGCGGATACAAGATCTGGGGTTACACCTACGCAAATAACAATGCGCTGACAAAATCCATACCAGCGAGCCTCTCCGTAATGGACGTTGGGGGTAACGGCTACGCTGACAGGGTCTATGCCGGCGACATGGGTGGTAATATCTGGAGGTTCGACATAGGGGACCCCAATACAAGCAACTGGACCGGAAGGAAGATATTCTCCTCCGGCGGGAGCAGGAAGATATTCTACAGGCCCGCCGTAACCCTTGAGTTCGGTTTCGAGCTCCTCTTCTTCGGTACAGGCGACAGGGCCCACCCTACGGACACAACCATAATAGACAGGCTTTACGCCGTAAAGGACACGGGACAGACGACTGCGAAGACCGAAAGCGACCTTTCCGATGCGACATACTCAACCGTTAACATCACCACCACTGACGGATGGTACATCGGTCTGAATATAAACTCGGGGGAGAAGGCCCTCGCACCCGCCACGGTTATAAGCAAGATAGCCTACTATACTACATACACGCCGCCTGCAGCCGGTGGTGGTGGTACGGTGTGCGATACGGATAACAGGGGCACATCCAGGCTCTACGCTTTAAATTACTTGAACACAACCGCCGCGTATAACTACAATGCAGCCAACGACTTTGTAAACGGACTGCCCGCTGTGGTTATAGACACAACCGACAGGTCAACCATCCTGGGCACGGGCATACCTTCCGGATTGGTCACTGTAATCACAGAGTCGGGAATAAGCGCCATAATCGGTGCGGGCGGGTCTCTTGTCACCCCTAATGTGAATGATACCGGTGCAAGCATACCGATGTACTGGAGAGAGAGGTGAGGTCTTATGAGTAAAAAGAGTCTATGGATGATAACCATTTTAACGGGTCTGCTCTGGGGCGCCGCCTCGTTAGCGCCGGCGCCGGTCACTGTCTTCGCCAATGATAGGGATAGTAAGGAGATTAAGGAGAGCAGGGATAGTGATGAGAGTCCTGAGAGCGCCCAACCTGACGACCGCGAGTACAGGTTCATCATCGGGGTCGTAAACAAAAACCAGGTGTGGGGGGTAATCGTAAACGAGGGGACAAGGGTCAGGATAACCTCGGAGACGGAAGTCCTTAACTCGAATGAGAAGAAGCGGAGCCGTTACTCGATAAAGGAGGGCGCATGGCTCTATGTCGAGGGCCCGCTCAACTATGACGGCTTTGTCGAGGCCGAGAAGGTTTACCTGCTGCCAGGTCCTGTGCGAAGTAATGAGTATGGTAATTATCCTTTTATTAAAAAGGCGCCCATCCCATGGTTAAAGTGATTTCCGGTAAATACGCCTTGTCAGTAACAAGCGTTCTCCTTATGCTGCTCCTCTTATCCTGCTCAAGTGAGGATAAAGGGGTTCAGGGCAAGAAAGGGGAAGGCGCCGGGCCCGGGCCCGGGTCATTATCCGTGACAATAGTACCGGATGAGCCTACGGTGGAGAGCAGACTCAAGGCTGTAATCTCCGGGGATGCCGATAAGGCGACATACAGGTGGGAGGTTAACGGCAGGCCTCTGGCCGGAGCGAGTGAGGACACTCTCCGTACGGCCGGCCTCAAGAAGGGTGACGAGGTCATGGTCAAGGTCAGCACGGAAGATGAGATAAGTACTGCCGGGGTTATCATCAAGGACTCCGCTCCTTCCGTAAGGGGGGTATCGCTCGACCCTGATATTATCTACCGCGGCGTGGATGTAACCGCCGTTGTCAAGGGCTATGACCCGGACGGAGATCCTCTGAAGTACGACTACCGGTGGTTCATTAACGGGGAAGAGCTTATAATGGAGAACGGCCCCGTCCTCAACGGCGACCTCTACAGGAGAGGCGATAAGATAACGCTTGAGGTGATACCCTTTGATGGTGAGATTCGGGGAGAGGCCTTTGTCTCTTTGCCTGTCGTTATACCCGACGCGCCCCCGAGATTTACCTCGGTACCTCCCGCGGGCTTCAAGGCCAGAAGTTATTCTTACAGGGTCATGGCCGAGGACCCCGACGGCGATGCGCTGTCGTTTTCGTTAAAGAAGGCCCCTGATGGAATGACTATAGACAAAGACGGTCTTATAACCTGGGCCATAAAGGCCGGAGACGGTGGAACCCATGAAGTGGAGGTGGTCGCGGAAGATGGTTTCGGCGCGAAGGCCACTCAAAGCTATGAAATCGCCATTGAAATACCATAAGGTTGGTTTACGGGAAGCATGGGACTCGGGATTTACCATGGTCGAGCTTCTTACGGTAATCTTCATCATTGCGATTCTAACCGCCATTGCCTCACCTTCCTTTTTCTCGTGGGTGGAGTCGGCAAAGTACAAGGACGCCGCGCTCGGTGTCGCATCGGACTTAAGGTTCGGCAGGCAGACAGCGGTTACAGACAACAGAGAGACCAGGGTGGAGTTTAATCTCGGCGGCAAGCGGTACAGGCTCACAGAGGGCAACCTCGCTTCGAGCTCCACGTCATGGTCGACGGTCAAGTCCTGGGACTACATTGAAGCTGAGGTGAACTGGGTCACCGGTACAACCTGTAACGGGAGTGCGGATATGAATATTACGTTCAGGCCCAACGGCTCTTCAGGCGGAGGCACGATTTGCATTAACGATACCGTCGGCGCGAACCGCTACAAGGTTGTAGTAAGCACGATAAGCGGCAGGGTCGATGTGCAATGACGGGGTCAAAAAGGGGTTTTTTTTGATTCGCACGATGGCGGAACCACGGCGCCATGACCATATCAGGACTGGAATGGATGGGATTGTCAGAATATGTCCTGCCCCGGGGTTGATACCCCCGGGGTTACCCCCAAACCTGCCGGCCCTTAAAGGGCCGGCAGGCCCCTCCGTAAGGGGTCTTGTCCGCGCAGGGGGGTAAAGAGGCACGTAAACGCTCTACTTGCACACCTCGCCGGAACCTCGATCTTCCGGCAAGAAGGCCGATATCAAGGCACATCCAACCTCTGAATTAAGTTTGTAGAAAGGCGGCCCCAGTCAGGTTTCATGTCTTTATTATGCGTAATTAGACATAATTAGAGAAAACTTTCATTAAGTTAAAAAAGTTATTGACAATTACCGGTTATTGGAATAGATATAATTCTGATGGTGTAAAAGGACGGAAGCGGCCAAAAAGCTTTTTGAATTTCAACCCCCACTGTGACTTTAGTGCTTGAGTTATGTCAAGGAATAATCTAAAAAAGTTAAGAGAGCGGATGCTCTTGAGCAAGACCGAGCTTGCAAGGAAGGCTGGGCTCTCGCCGTTGACCATAGACAGGATCGAGAAGGGGTTCGCCTGCAGGCTCGACACCAAGAGAAAGATAATCAGGGCCCTGGGGTTGAAGGTATCCGATAAGGATAAGGTGTTCAAGGGGTGAATGGGGGAAATACATGCCGTTAAGCATTTCTAATCTTTTAAGGAAAAAAGAGTCTGTGGCCCTGGACATCGGTTCGAGCTCCATTAAGGTCGTACAGATGGCCCAGAGCAAGACGGGGTGGGAGCTTCAGAGGCTGGGGATGAAGGAACTTCCTCCCGAGGCCATAGTGGACGGTTCCATCATAGACTCCATGACCGTCATAGCCACGATCAAGGACCTCCTCAAGGAACACTCCATAAAGGCGAAAGACGCCGTCGCCGCCCTTACCGGCCATTCCGTCATAATAAAGAAGGTAAGTTTCCCCGCTGTAACCGAAGAAGAGCTCTCCGACAGCATCCAGTGGGAGGCGGAGCAGTACATACCCTTCCCCGTTACAGAGGTCAATATCGATTTTCAGATACTCGGGGCCGACACCGAGGGCAGGGGGCAGATGGACGTAATGCTCGTGGCCGTCAAGAAGGACGTCATAAACGATTATACCAACGTCATAAAGGAAGCCGGTTTAAACCCCGTCGTCATCGACGTCGACGCCTTCGCCCTTGAGAACATGCTGGAGATAAACTACGCCGTAGTTGAAGGGGAGATGGTGGCGCTGGTGAACATAGGGGCGTCCATAACGAGTTTCAGTATTCTGGCCGAGGGGGTCACCACCTTTACGAGGTCCATCCCCATGGGCGGCAACCAGTTCACCGAAGAGATACAGAGGGAACTGAGCGTAAGTTTCAGGGAAGCCGAAGACCTCAAGACGGGCAGGGCCGGGGACCAGGAAAACCCCAAACTCGCCTCGGCGATAGATTCGATATCCATGAACCTCACCCTCGACATCAAGAGGTCCCTCGACTTTTTTCTCGGCGGTTCCCAGGACGTAAACATAAACAAGATATACCTCTCCGGCGGCGGGTCGAAGACCAGGGGGCTCAAGAACATGATACAGGAAAAGACCTCCATGCCCGTTGAGATGGTCGACCCCTTCAAGAACGTGGGGGCGGGCGCCGGGGGGGTGGACGCGGAGACGCTCGCCGACCTCGCACCTTACTTCGGCGTCGGCGTAGGCCTTGGGACCAGGAGGTTCGGAGACAGATGACCGGTTTAATAACCACGAATTTTTCGACGTACCAGGCCAGTCTTTGTGCCGGACTCAGGAGGCCGGTCAAGAGATGATACGTATAAACCTTCTGCCCGTCAGGGCGGCCAGGAAAAAGGAATCCGTAAGGTTCCAGATTACCGTCGCCGGGCTTATAACCCTCTTTGTCTTCCTGGTTTCAATAGCCTTTTATTTTACTACAAGGAGCGAGGCCAATATGATCCGGGAGGATATAAAAAGCTCTCAGGATGAACTGCGCGTGCTCAGGAGAAAGATAGGAGAGCTCTCCAAGATAAAAGAGCAGAAAAGGGTTGTGGAAGAAAAACTGAAGGTCATCAGCAACCTTGAGGCCGCCAGGACAGGACCCACAAAGCTCTTCAAGCAAATAAGCGATTCCATCCCGCGGGACGCGTGGCTCAAGTCCTTTAAGGACCAGGGGTCCGTGGTGACTCTCACGGGGTTCGCAACGACTGACGAGGTTGTCGCCGAATTCATGCGCAGGCTCGAACGGAACCTCAATGTCGGGTTCGTTGACCTTGAGATCGCCCAGAAGAAGGTTGAGGCTGAGACCCGTGAGGACGTAGTGAATTTTATCATCAAGGTTCAGAAATAACCACGGTGGAGACCGTTTATGGCCCTTAAGATAAATATAGACTCTATCATTAAACTGCCGACGTCGAAGAAGATAATCATCCTCGCGGCGATAAACATTTTTATCGTAGTGGTTATCTACTGGTTCTTTATCAGTCCCCAAAAGGCCGCGGTTGTAAGCCTGAGAGGTGACCTCACCAGGATTTCCAAACAGATAGAGGACAACAGAAGGGTTGCGGCCGATATACCGAAGTACCTCCGTGACAAGGAAGAGTTGGAGGCGAAGCTCAGGGAGGCGGTCTCAAGGTTGCCTAACGAAAAAGAGATCCCCGACCTTATCGACGCAGTAAGCGACGCCGCCAAAAGGGCGGGGTTAAAGATCCTTCTTTTCAAGCCCAGCCGTGAGGTTCAGAAGGGTTTTTATGCTGAGATACCGATTAACATGGCTGTGGAGGGAAGGTTCGAGAGCCTCTATGACTTCAGTTTAAAGGTAGGCAGCCTCCCGAGGATTGTGAACCTCACATCCATGGAGATTATATCCTCCGGGCACAAAAATCGTGTGCCGGTGTTGAAAGCAAAATTTGTCGCCACTACATTCAGGTTCATACCCTCTCCACCGGCACAGGGGGGTAAATAGGAAATGAAAAAGGTGTCGATAAAAAGTCTCATTATACTTATAATACTGCCGTTGTTTCTGGTGGCTTGCGGCTCCAAGGAGCCGGAGTGGAAACCGAAAAGAGCGCCGCGACCCAGCGCCGCGTCACCAGACAAGGCGCAAGAGACGAATGCGGACACAGGGGCCGGGAAAAAAATCACAGATAGCAAGATCAGCCGCAACCCTTTTCTCAGTTATCTCCTTCTTACGAAGGAGAGGAGGAAGGTGGCGAAGATAAGAGGGCCTCTTGAGTGCTGCGACCTCAACCTCTTTAATGTCGTCGCCGTGGTCGTGAGCGAGGACAATGCTTTCGTCCTTATCCAGGCGCCGGACAACAAAAGATACATAGTCAGGCGCGGAGACCTTATAGGCAACAGGGGCGGCAGGATAATAAAGATCGACCCCGAAGGCATAACCGTGCGGGAGTACGTGAGGGACGATAAGGGCAAGGTCCTCTCCTCAAAGGATGCCAAGCTGAAATTGCCTTCAAAGGAAGAAGGGTGAAGGCCTTGGAAGACGGATTATTCAACAATTGAATAACAGGAAATGTTTTTTCGATAGTCACTTATAAGTAGCATACGGAGGTTCATATGCGTTCGTTCATATCAAAGAAATGTCGCGGTATGGGGCTACTGTGGCTGGCGGCTGTTATGGTTTTCATCTTTGCCGGCTGCGCCACTCCGGGTCCGGCCGCCACGGTCTCAGGAGATGCAGGCAAGGACTTAACGGGGCCGGCGGGGGCGGCTGAAGCGGGCTACGCCGCAGTCACGGAGGAAAAAACAGGTCCAACCGTTGAATCGGTAAATGTAGTCGGCAAAGGCGACAGCGTGCTGATTCAAACAGACAGTGCGGTGCTGTACACGGCCTTCAGACTCACCGACCCGCCGAGGCTCGTCATTGATATGCCTGAAGCGGACCTCTCGAATTTGAAGGGGCCCATTCATGTGGATAATCGATATATAAGGAATATCAGAGGTTCCGTCTACGGCGGCACCGAGAGGATAAGCAGGATAATTTTAGAACTCAAGGACGGGATAGACCACGAGATAAAATCCGGAGTGAACAGCATCCTTATTACCCTCAGGGAGGACCCCTTCGCAGGCGTCGCTGGAGTGACCGGTGAAGGTTCGCCCGTCGTTATGGCCGCGGCAGGCGAGCTTTCGGTCGTTGAGAACCCTCCGGCAGGGGAGGAGGCCCAGGCCGTTGAAGAGGCCGCCGCAACCGACGCCGGTAAAGAGTCGGCGGAACCGTTAACACCCGCGGCCAGCATTAAGGATATCGCAGTATTAAAGAGCGACGGGAACACGGTTATCCAGATTGTGGCCGACGGAGAGATAGGCGATTACAATACCTTTGAGATCGGCAACCCTTCAAGGATAGTCGTCGACGTATGGGGTGTCTCGAATTCCACAGGTACGAACCTTGTAAGGGTAAACGACAGTTTTATAAAGGCTGTAAGGATAGGTAATCATCCCGACAAAATACGGTTTGTCTTTGACGCGGCGGGTGATGAAATACCGCCTTACGTGATAACGAAGACTGGAAACTCCATAGTCGCGTCCTTTAACCCCTTGGCCGGTGCCGAAAAAGAAGGCGCCGCTCCCGTCCAGGCCGGGTCCGCGTCGACTGGCATGGCTCAGGCAGTGCCTGAACCGGCCGTTGAAACGGTGAAGGAAGTGGTTGCTCAGACCGAGGAGACTGCGCCTCCTATTGTGACCGTAGTTGAGGAGCCCGCGCCCCCTATTGTGGCCGTAGCCGAGGAGCCCGTGCCTGAAGAAGATGTTCGCCCGGACGCAGCGGTAGTCGAGCCCGTAGTTGAGGGGGACGACGGTGTGGCGGTCAACGCCGAAGTCATGGACGTTAAGACAGAAGAGGCGACGCCGGAAGTCATAACCGAAGATGCACCCGTTGAAAAGACGACGGAAGTTATAGACGTTGTTGAAGGCCCTGAAATGGCCGTGGAAGAAACGCCCGCGCCAGTGGCGGAAACTCCAGTTGAGCAAGAGTCCGTTCAGGCATCAAACGACGTCAAGAGCATAGAATTCAAGAAGATAGGCGACAAGGGCTACTTAACCATAGAGACCTCTGAAAAGCCTGTCTACACCATCAATGAGTCCAGCGACGGCAAGACGCTGGTCCTTGATTTCAAGGACACCGCCATAGGTGAAGACCTGACGAGGACACTTGACGCCACAAAACTGGAGACCCCCGTGGCCACCATTAGTTCCTACCAGAGGTCGGTAAGGCCCGGTGCGGTGAGGATTTTTGTCGAACTGGCCGAGAAGGCGGACCACGAATTGAGGGAGTTCAACAATACCCTTACCGTTGTTTTCAACTCCGAGGCCGCGGTAGCGGAGCAGAAGGCGGCCAAGGAGAAGGCGGCCAAGGAAAAACAGTTCAAGGCAATGGCATCCAAAAAGTATACGGGCCGGAAAATTGACCTCGACATGATGGACGCCAGGGTGACCGACATACTGAGGCTCATCGCCGAGGTGAGCGATTTGAACATAATCGCCTCGGATGACGTGACCGGCTCCATATCGCTGAGGCTTAAAAACGTGCCCTGGGACCAGGCCTTTGATTTAATACTTAAGTCCAAGGGCCTTGACAAGATAAGAGAGGGTAATGTCATAAGGGTCGCGCCTGCCGCTAATATAATCCAGGAGAGGGAGACGAACCTGGCGGCAAGGAGGGCGAACGAAAAGATAGAGCCCCTGGACATAAAGTTTCTTCCCGTTAATTACGCAAAGGCCGATGAGTTGATAGAGCAGGTCAAGTCCGTGCTTTCGAGCAGGGGCAGCGTAATGAGCGAGATGCGTACTAACACCCTTATAATAAGGGACATAAATAAGGGGATTGACGCGGCCGTTGAACTTGTCTCCAAACTCGACACCCCCATACGCCAGGTCCTCATCGAGGCACGGATAGTCGAGGCGGAAACGACTTTTTCGAGGGACCTGGGCATACAGTGGGGCGTGGATTTCCAGACAGACGGCAACGTCGCCACGGACACCTTCGGCAGCACCGTTAACACGGGGCAGACCCCTCCCGAAACCACAACATCCCCGATCTTTGAGACGCGGGAAGGGGTCAGCAACTACGCCGTAAACCTGCCGGCCTCTGGTACGACGCTCGGCGCGCTCGGCTTTATTCTCGGCAAGGCCGGCCAGAACCCCCTGGTGCTTGACCTCCGTTTATCCGCGGGCGAGCAGGAAGGACGCCTCAGGACCATATCCAGACCGAGAGTTGTAAGCATGGACAACAAGGAGGCACGGATAGAGCAGGGCGAGTCCATCCCCTATGAGACAACCTCCGCTTCAGGCACAGCCACTACCTTTGTGGATGCGAGCCTGAGCCTTGTTGTTACGCCTCATATAACGCCCGACGGCAGTGTCCTAATGAAGATAGTGGCGACCAAGAACTCAATAGGCTCCACCAAGTCAGCAATTACCGGCGCGCCGAGCATAGCCACGAAGGAAGCCTCAACCGAGGTCCTCGTCAAGGACGGCGAAACGACTGTAATCGGGGGTATCGTTATCTCGGATAAGAGCAACAACGACAATGGCATCCCCTATCTCAGAAAGATCCCGATCTTTGGCTGGTTGTTCAAGAGTAAATCCATATCAGACAGTCAGAAAGAACTGCTTATATTCATAACCCCCACAATCATAAAGGATAAAGTGATAAGTTAGGTCACCCGCAACCTTTAAGTATACGGCTGCTACGCCCTCTTCCAGGGGGGGGCGCAGCAGTTTTTTTTGGCCTGTGCGGGCTGGAGAGGGGGGGATTTGGTCTTTTAAGACCTTATGGAAAAAACTATAATTTTGTTTTTAATATTTGGACGGCCGGGGTTATATATGTTATATAGTAAACATTAAAGGCATTTGAGTATCTGAGATGTCGGGGCGTGGCCCAGTTTGGTAGGGCACCGCGTTCGGGACGCGGGGGTCGGAGGTTCAAATCCTCTCGCCCCGACCAGTTTTTTCTGTTTGGTTAATGGGTTACGGCTTCAGCCGCAGCCCTTTTTATGGCCTTTGTCAGATCGCGGCTGAAGCCTCGCCTATTACTGATATTGATTGAGTCTACCCGGGTTTCAGAAATTTTTATGACAAATATCAACTTTTTTGATGGACAAGCGATTCTATTTATAGTAGAATGCCTCGACCCCTGAAATGGAAAAACGTACATGGAATCTGCCTTAAATAGAAGAGGAAGCGGTTGAGGCGAAGGTATAACTGTGCGCGGACGTGGAAAATGATAAGGCCGGTCCTGCCTGGAAAATGACTTTAGCGGCAACTATAGTAGTGCCGGTCATGAACAGGGGTAGGGTGGTTCCCGACGGTTGTGTCCGGAGCCGGCCTTGTACGGTTCAGGTTGAAGGACTAACGCCTTCCTTTTTGACAGTCTTTGCGGGTGTGGGCCGAAACCCTGCGCTCTTAAATATATAAAAATATTTTCTTGTTTCATATATTAACGATGTTTTTTCTCTTTAAGGAGAGAGAAACCAAAGCATGGTTAAAAGACCGGACAGGTCAAGGCACCCTCCCCTCCCATAAATCCAGTTTTATCCCCCTATTGATACGCTCCGACAGCGGCCGGAGCACGAAAGCCGCTTCTTTACAGGTAGTGCAGCATATATTATCCGGAGGTTAGAAATAATGAAAATAATGGTTGCTCATGATGGTTCCGATAACGCCCAGAAGGCCCTTGACAAGACTCTGGAATTGTTCAAACCGCTAAACCCGGAGATAATACTCATCATGGTGGTCGAAGGCCCGCGGGATGCCAGTATGGAGAACGAGCCCATATTTGAGAGGGAAAAAAGCAAATGCCACGATTTTCTTCACAAGACCGCCGAGAAGGTCGTCGACCAGGGCTTTGAGGTTGACGCCATCCTCGCCGTCGGTGACCCGAGGAGGATGATTACCGAGGCCACCAATACGAAAAGTCCGGACTTCCTCGTCGTGGCCAAGCGAGGCGAGGGTATTGTGGAAAGGATGGTGCTTGGAAGCACCAGCGCCTTCCTCATACGCCACGCCAAGTGTCCTGTGTTAGTGGTGCATTAACCGGTTTCAGCGACAACTTTAACAGAGCGCCGTATCTCAAAAAACACGGAGAATAGGAGGAAAGCAGATAAATGAACGTATCCGCTTTGTTTAAAGTAAAGGATCCGCGGATCAGGGCTTTACACCTGACCTGGATAGCATTCTTCATTACTTTCTACGTTTGGTTCAATATGGCACCCATCGCCACCACCATGCTCAAGAACGTGGGATGGTTGAAAAAAAGTGACCTTAAGATACTCTTCATCTGTAACGTCGCGCTTACCATACCAGGCCGGCTCATCGTCGGCATGGCCCTGGACAGGTACGGCCCGAGGAGGGTCTTCTCCATCCTCATGGTCTTGATGGCCATACCGACATTCACCTTCGCCTTCGGCAGCACCTACGCCCAGCTCCTCGTTTCGAGGCTTATCCTGAGTGTCGTGGGAGCGGGTTTCGTCGTCGGCATCCACATGACCGCCCTGTGGTTCAAGCCCAAGGACATCGGCTTCGCCGAGGGCTTTTACGCCGGGTGGGGCAACTTCGGCTCGGCGGCCGCGGCCATGACCATACCGACCATAGCGCTCGGTTTCTTCGGAGGGCCCAATGGCTGGAGGTACGCTGTGGCTGTAACGGGCGCCATAATGCTCTTCTACGGCATCTTCTACTGGTTCGCCATCACCGACGGACCTGAGGGCTCGGTACAGAGGAAGCCCAAGAAGGTTGCGGCACTTGAAGTCAGCACCTACGGCGACATGATAAAGCTCATCTTATTCACCATACCTCTCGTGGGCATCCTCGAGGTGCTGGTCTGGAAGATAGCCAAGGCAGGCTACCTCTCCCCTACCTGGGCCATTATCAGCTACGCCGTAGTGGCCGCTGTGGTCCTTTACCAGGTAATACAGGTGCTCGCAGTCAACCTGCCCATACTCAAGAAGGGCGTGCCCGAGGACGACAAGTACCCGTTCAACAACGTCGCCTCGCTCAACACCACGTACTTCGCCAACTTCGGCGCCGAACTCGCCGTCGTTTCCATGTTACCCTTCTTCTTTCAGGCCACGTGGAAACTAACACCCGAGGCCGCGGGTCTCATAGCCTCCTCCTTCGCCTTCGTCAATCTCTTCGCGAGGCCTCTGGGGGGCTATATTTCGGACAGGTTCTCAAGCCGTAAACTCATAATGCTGATCTATATGATCGGGATAGCCGGAGGGTTCTTCCTGATGGCGCTCATGGGTTCCAACTGGCCTATCGCTCTGGCCGTGGTCGTCACCATACTCGCCTCCGTCTTCGTCCAGGGGGCTGAGGGCGCGACCTTCGGTATCATACCGGCCATCAAGAGGCGTTTAACGGGGCAGATTTCCGGCATGGCCGGAGCCTACGGCAACGTGGGGGCTGTCTTCTACCTCACGATATACACATTCGTATCCGACAAGCAGTTCTTTTTCATAATCTCCGGATTCGCCTTCCTGAGCTTCCTCTTCTGCCTTATCTTCCTTAAGGAGCCAGAAGGGGCTTTCGCCGAGGAGTACCACCTCTCCTCAGTGGACCGCGAGATTGAGAGAGAGCACGGAGAAATCGGCCATTAGTCCTGTTACGGGGGCGTAGACCCCTCATGCAGGTTTTTTAGAACGCCGCATATACAAAATAAGACGCCGGGCCTGATACAAGGCCCGGCGTCTTATTTTGTGCTCCATTAAAGGATGTATGAGGGCGCGAAAAAGGCGCCTTATATATAAGGCGCCTTTTAATTAAAGAATAATGACGGGCTGTTAAAGACCCCGGAGGCGGGAGGGTCGTGAGTGTTTTTTATTCAGCCCCCCTGGACGGCCCCTTTTCAGGTTTTTTATCCTGCTGTGCTGCCCCGTTCTCATCGTTGCCGGTCTGCCCGGCCGTTGCTGCCACCGTCACCTTTCCCACCATGCCTTTATGGATGAAACAGAGGTAATAGTACTCACCCGGTTTCTCAAACTTGAATTCCCATGTCCCATGCGGTTTTATGCTCGGGGCGAATATCCCCCCTTCCCCGATAAGCGGCATGGAGGCGAATACATGGGCCACCTTGTCGTGGTTTACCCACCTTACCGTCTCGCCGGCTCCTATAACGATGTTGTCCGGCTTAAAGACGTTTTTTTCCTTGGCATCCTCCGAAGGTATGGTTACCGTGTACACGCCGTCTTTTGCCTCAGGGTGGACCTCGGGGTGGAGCATTGTGTGGAAGTCGACTTTCTTAACCTCTATAAGGGGCGCGGCGTCATCGGTAATGTTCTTGTATTCCCGTGCCAGGAGTTCGGCTATATAGATCTTCTCAGCCCTTGCGTCTTCCTTTATGCCGGCGTCCGTGCTCTCCTCTATGAGTTTTTTTATTTCATCGGGGACTTGAGCCTGGTGCGCCTTGACGACTTCAGTCACCTTCAGGGCATTGTTTGAATCATAGGCCTCAATGAAGGCCTTACGCAGTTCGGAGTCAGCGCCATAGGCCAGGCCCTGCAGGGTGAAGGCCGACATCAGAACCAGCGTGAATATAAGTCTTTTTACATGCATTAAAAACCTCCTCAACCGTAAGCCGTTGCTCAAGGCGTCCGCGGATTTATTTCAACTCCACCGACGCCCGGCGGGACACGCCTTTTGAGTTAGTAAAAAACCGTACCCGGGTGCTTGTAAGGGCCGATACTTGAAAGCAAATAAGACCAGAATGTTAAATAATTATATCTTATCCCGGGGATTGCGGAAAGTCTTTTTTAAATAAAAACGCTTCGCAGAATCTTTTGGGGGACGGCTCCCGGCAGGAGAGGGGTCTTCGAGGGGACCCCCTCCATACAGACAGCGGCCCTCTTAATCAAAGGACGGTTGTGCTCGTTAGGCCGTAAAAATTGTTATAAAATGGGTATGTCGGTACGAAATAAGTTTTTTTGTCCTATTTTTGCCTTTCGGGTTCCGGTTCTTCTCCCTCTACGGTAATCTTTCCCACCATGCTCTTGTGGATAAAACAGAAGTAGAAATATTTGCCCGGTTCCTCGAAGGTGTATTCCCATGTCTCATCGGGTTTTACGCTCGAGGAGAAAGGGACCTTCTTCCCGATTAGCGGCATGGAGGCGAAGATATGCCTGGCCCTGGCGTTGTTTGTCCACCTCACCGTATCTCCTGCCTTGATTACAAGGTTATCGGGCTTGAAGACATTTTTCTCCTTTTCCGTGGCCATGGGCATGTCAATGACGTGAACCCTCGCGTCTACATCCGCACGGACGGGGCCGTGGAGCATGGCGTTGAAGGAGAGCCTTTTTACCTCTATGAGGTAGGAGATATCCCCGGTTACGTCCTTGTATCCCCTTGCCATGGCTTCGGCGATGAAGAGTTTTTCCGCTTTTTCTCCCGGCGTCAGCCCTTTCTTTTTACTGTCCATGATAAGACCCTTTATCTCTGACGGCACCTGGTCCTTGTTGCGCTCAACGACCGCCTCCACGCCCAGGCCCGTGTCATAGGCCTTAAGGAAGGCCTTTAGAAATTCCGATTCCTGCGCACGCGCCCGCCCGGTCAGCATAAATACTGTCAGAATCGCCACTATTACGATAGTCGCTCTCTTATGCATACAAAGCCTCCGTAACTCTTTTGTTTTGATTGTCCGTAAGCCGTTTTGGAGAAGACGTCCCGTGGCGGTAGCCTTATCTCAAAGGTTCGCGGTAGATAGACCGCTCCATGGGAGGATTCATTGACTTCCAGGGCGCAAATCAATTAAGATGTCTGTATAACTGATAGTACAAAAACGATAACCTTTATGTCCAGAAAAAAAAATCTCCTAAAGGACCGTCTTGAGCGGCTTTACAGGACCTTTGACAGGGGTTTCCTCTCAACGGACCCCCTTGAGTTCGTCCACCACTTTAGCGATCCGGCTGACCGTGAGATAGTGGGGCTTATCTCTTCGAGCCTGGCCTACGGACGCGTCAAGGGGATAAGGAATAGCATAGAGAAGGTCATGTCGGTGATGGGGGGCAGCCCTTACCGTTTTACAAGGGGTTTCACCCCAAAAAGCGGGCGCAGGCTCTTTTCCGGTTTTAAGCACAGGTTCAATACAGGCGACGATATTGCGTGCCTCATATATTTCGCAAGACAGATGATAGACGAGAGCGGCTCCATAGGGGGTTTTTTCATGAAGGGCTACTCCCCCTCTGACAGGAACGTAAGAAAGGCCCTTGAGAAATTTTCGGCCAACGCCCTGGCCCTCGACGCCGGCGCCATATACGGAAGTAGAAGTAAAAGGCTTCCCGGCGACGCGGGGGTAAGGTTTTTTTTCCCTTCTCCGGCCCGGGGAGGCGCCTGCAAGAGGCTCAACCTCTATCTCCGGTGGATGGTAAGGCGCGATGACGGGCTTGACTTCGGGCAATGGACAGGGGTCGAGCCGTCAAAACTCGTTATCCCTCTCGACACGCATATAGCGAGAATTTCAAGGAACATAGGCCTTACGGCGAGAAAGACTCAGGACTGGAAGATGGCCGAGGAGATTACCGAGGGCCTTAAAGCTCTCGACGTGGAAGACCCGGTGAGGTACGATTTTTCTCTCTGCAGGCTCGGCATCCTTGAGCAGTGTCCGAGCAGGGTCGACAGGGTCAAGTGCGAGAGTTGTCTGATAAAGAAGATTTGCGTCCTTTAACGGGGTTTCCCGGTTTTTAACCGCGTCCTCGAATGAAATCTTTTGACACGGCAGGGGAGTTAAGTTAGTATCTATGCGGCTGATTCAATGCCGCAACATTTCTTGTCAATCAAACCTACGGGGTTTTATATGCAGATTCAAGAGGTCCTTGACCTTGTTCAGGGCGATGTAAGCAAGGTGGAGGCGTCATTCAAGAAACACCTCAACTCCGATGTATGGCTTGTTAGCAAGGTCGGGGAGTATATCCTGTCGAGCGGGGGCAAGAGGTTCAGGCCCCTAATACTGCTTCTTAGCGCGAGGCTCTGCGGTTACAAGGGTGAGCGCCACATACCGCTTGCGGCCGTCGTGGAATTCATACATACGGCCACACTCCTGCATGACGATGTGGTGGACAACGCAAATCTGAGAAGGGGCGCCAAGGCAGTAAACACCGTATGGGGCGACGGCGCCAGCATACTCGTGGGCGATTACCTTCTTTCCAAGGCTTTTTCTCTTGCCGTTAATAACGGCAACGAGAGGATTCTCAAGGTGCTCTCCCAGACCACCACGCGCATGGCCGAAGGCGAGGTCCTCCAGCTCATCAAACACGGCGATATCGAGACCACCGAAGAGGATTACCTGAACGTCGTAACGAACAAGACGGCCGTTCTCATGTCCGCGGCCGCGCAGGTCGCCGCCATCTTACGCGAGGTATCGCTGGAAAAAGAGGTTGCGCTTGCGAACTTCGGCATGGGGCTCGGCATCGCGTATCAGCTCATAGACGACTGTCTCGACTATGTCTCCACTGACGAAGACCTCGGTAAATCCGTGGGCAATGACCTGAAGGAAGGAAAGGTCACACTACCCCTTATCCACGCATATAAAAAGGCCGGCCCCAAAGAGAGGGACCTCTTGAAAGAGGCCGTGGAGTCCGATGATACCGATGATTCCACGGTAAAAGAAGTCATGGCCATAATCGAAGGGTACGGCGGGATCCGCTGCACCCTGGACAGGGCGTCTTCCTATATCGAGGACGCGAAGAAGGAGCTCGACCTCTTCGACCCCGACGTTGGCAAGATGGCCCTTATGGCCGTAGCCGACTTCGTCGTCGAAAGGACGTCCTGACTTCTACTCCCCACCACCCATATGGATAAAGGCCTCAAGACCATAAGGGCGCAAAAGGCAAAAAAAATACTCGATATTCTCGAGAAGGCCTACCCCGGCGCAACCATAGCGCTACGGTTCAAAAACCCACTCGAATTACTTGTCGCGACCATACTTTCCGCGCAGGCTACAGACAAACTCGTTAACCAGGTAACGGAGAGACTCTTCAAAAAGTACAGGTCCGCCGCGGATTACGCCGCCGCCGGTGCCGAAGCGTTTGAGAGGGATATAAGCTCCGTAAATTTTTACAGGAACAAGGCGAAGAGCATCAGGAACTGCGCAAGGATGATAGTGGAGGATTTTAACGGAGAGGTCCCGGCGACCCTCGAGGACCTCGTAAAACTCCCGGGGGTGGGGAGAAAGACGGCGAACGTGGTGCTCGCCAACGCCTTTGGAATTCCGGCTCTCGCCGTGGACACGCACGTAAAGAGGGTCTCACGGAGGCTCGGCCTCGCTTCTTCCGAGGTCCCCGATGAGATAGAAGCCGAACTTACCTCCATCATAGAAAAGAGACGCTGGGCCGAAACCACGACCCTTTTCATCCTCCACGGCAGGACTACCTGTAAGGCGAGAAAACCTTTGTGCGAGGACTGTCCCGTCAACGCTTATTGCGACTATTATAAAGAGGCCGCCGGAAAGGGGCCGGCCTGTTAACAGGGTCTTCCTCCTCCCGGGGGATTCTTCTTCGACCTCTTCAAGGAGGGGTTTTTCAAGGTCATGTTTAATAAAAAAACTTTTAAACCTGTACGGGGGCTTTGATGCGCGCCATCGTCTTTGACGGGAGTCCGGGTTTCAGGGCCGATTATCCCGTGCCTTCCATAAAACCCGGCGAGGCCCTCGTGCGTGTGAGTTACGCGGGCCTATGCTCAACGGACCTTGAGATTACAAGGGGTTACATGGGCTTTAAAGGGGTGATGGGACATGAGTTTTCAGGTGTTGTGCAGGAGTGCGCACAGGCCGGCCTTCAAGGGAAAAGGGTTACGGGAGAGATAAACATAGGCTGTGGCGAATGCGGTTACTGCCACGCCGGCACGGGGAACCACTGCCCGGAGCGTAGTGTTCTCGGCATATTAAAAAAAGACGGCGCCTTCGCCGACTACCTTACCCTGCCGGTAAAAAACCTCCATCTCATACCCGAAGGCGTCTCTGACGAAGAGGCTGTATTTATCGAGCCCGTGGCCGCGGCCTTCGAGATACTCGAACAGGTGGAGGTCTCATGGGAGGATAAGGTATGTGTACTCGGGGACGGGAGGCTCGGCCTCATCGTATCGCAGGTGCTCTTCCTCGCGTATCCGGACCTTACGGTTGTGGGAAGGCATGAGGAAAAATTGTCCATCGTTAAAAAGATGGGTATAAAGACAGCCCTGGGCGTAAAAGATATGGGCCGCGAATTCGACATGGTGGTGGACTGTACGGGTTCAGGCGAGGGCTTCGCCGATGCGCTCGGTCTCGTCAGGCCGGAGGGATGTGTGGTCTTGAAGACCACCGTCTCCAAACGGGGGGGCGTTGACCTTAACAGGATAGTAATAGACGAGATTACGGTCATAGGTTCACGGTGCGGCCCTTTCGGGCCGGCCATAAAGGCCCTGGCCGAAAAATCCATAGACGTAAGCCCCCTTATATCGAAGATCTTTCCTCTCGAAGAAGGGGTGGAGGCGCTCGACTACGCGTCGGGCAATGGCGTCGTCAAGGTCCTTTTGAATGTGAATGGTTCTGTTGGTTAAAAGAAACGGGTAGGTCTTTATGGGAAAAGAGATTGTATACGTGGTGGGTCATAAAAACCCCGATACCGATTCCGTATGTTCTTCCATAGCGCTTGCGGAACTGAAGAAGGCCGGGGGGATGGAAAACGTCACGGCCGCGAGGGCGGGGGACCTGAACCCCCAAACATCTTTTATACTTGATTCCCTGAAGATTCAACCCCCCAAATTTCTCCCCGACGTATATCCGAGGGCGCGCGATATCATGTCCGGGAATTTGATTACCGTCTCCGAGGAGACGCCGCTCAAGGATGTCATGGATATAATGAGGGAGGAGAGGATAAGGTTTATCCCCGTTCTTAACCACGGATCAAGGCCCGTGGGGTTTCTGACCTTGATGGACCTGGCCATGAGGTATATAGGGGAGTTCGAGGGCGGTGGGTTCAGCGAAGTTTACACATCTTTTGAAAATATTACCGGGACGCTCAACGGCACCACTCTCCTTGATTTCCTCGGTGGCTCCCATAAGACGTTCTCCGTATATGTGGGCGCCATGGAAGAGGAGTCCTTTGCCGCCATCCTCGGTTCCAGGAGGCCCGACGAGTGCGTCGTTATAGTCGGCGACAGGGTGGATATACAGAGAAAGACCGTTTCGCTCGGCGCCGGGGTGTTAATTATAAGCGGCGGCTTTTCAGTGGACCCGGAGATACTCGACGCCGCCAGGGAAAAGGGCGTCTCCGTTGCCGTCTCCCCCTATGATTCCGCCACCACCGCGCTCCTTGTGAGGCTCAGCACCCCTGCCGGGAGTATCTGCAACCGGGATCTGGTAAAGGTCTCTCCCGACGAGGTCGTCGATGACCTGAGGTATAAACTCGCCAAGACCACGGGCATCCTCGTCATCGACGGCGAAGACGCACTGCAGGGTATAATAACGAAGAGCAGCTTCCTTAAGCCTTCGAGGGTGAACCTCATCCTCGTCGACCACAACGAACTCTCTCAGGCCGTTGACGGAGCGGACAGGGTGAATATAATCGAGGTCATTGACCACCACAGGATAGGCGGGTTCAACACGTCCCAGCCCATACCCTTCATATGCGACCCCGTTGGGAGCACATCGTGCCTTATTGCCGAACTTTACAGGGCCAGCGGCGTTCCCATTAAAAAAGACATCGCCGGGTTGCTCCTCGGCGGCGTGCTCTCCGATACGGTAATGCTGAAGTCCCCAACGACTACGGAGCGAGACGCGGCCATGGTAAAGTGGCTTGAGGAAAAATCCGGCCTCGACGCCATGACCTTCGGCGCCGAAATATTCGGCGCCACCTCGAGCATCAGGAAGAGGGGCGCGGCGGCGGTGGTGAGGGGCGACCACAAGGTCTTTACGGTAAAGGGAAAGAGTTTCGGTATCGGCCAGGTCGAGACCATAGGCTTTGACGAGTTCTACGAGGAGAAGGACTCTCTCCTCGCCGAGGTCTCAAAGGTCAGGGACGACATGAGGCTCGAGTTTTCCGCTCTCCTTGTGACGGATATAGTCATGGGCACGTCGCTACTGCTTGCAGTGGGCGCGAAGGAGATAATCCATAACCTCGGATACCCTGAAGTAGATGAGAACGTCTTTAATTTAAGGGGCGTGATATCGAGGAAGAAACAGGTAGTCCCCCATATTATCGGCATATTCAACGATATTTATTGACGCCGGGTTTTTTGGGCCGCCGGAGAGATAGAAAACAAAGATGTTTTCTATTGCGGGCCGAAGATAGTTGAAAAAATATAATTGGTTTAAATTTTTCAGAAGAGGTTTATCTGGCTCGGCCCGGCCGGTCTGGGTATGGTCTTTTCCCCGAATATCCTTACTCGGCCGAACTGGCCGTCAAAGCCCGGTGAGATGTTCAATTCGCCGCGACGCACCCTCATTACGGCGCGGGTCACCTCCGGGCCGGCCACCTTGACGAGGTCATCCGGGTCCATGTCGAGGAGTATCTTGAATTCACTTTCCCCTGCCGTTGTAAGCCGTTTATACTCTTTTTGCACCCTCCCCGAGTTTACGCCAACGGCCAGTACCTCGGATATTATCTCCTGGAGCGGGACCATATGGCGGGCGGGTATGGCGCCTTCGGGGACAAAACCCACGGGCCTGTCCGCGAGTTCCTCGACGCGGCTCAAGACCCCCACGGTGAGTTCTTTTCCGCATACCGGGCACATGCCGCCGGCCTTCAGTGTCTCGTCCGGCGTAAAGAGCACGCCGCAGTCCCTGTGGCCGTCGGCGTGGTATTTACCCTCCTCGGGATAGAACTCTATGGTGAAGAGGAACCTCTCCCTGTCCTTCTTTCTGATGATATCGAGTATTTCGAAATAGCTCATACCGCAGTCGAAGACATTCGCCTCTCTGCCCAGTTTAGCGGGAGAATGGGCGTCGGAGTTGGAGATGAGGGTGATATTGTCGAGGGCGGAGAGCCTCCAGTTCATCGCCGGGTCGGAGGAAAGCCCCGTCTCCACGGCATGGATATATTTGGAATAATCCCCGTAGCATTCTTCTATGGAGTCGAACCCGGAGCGGCTCCCGAAGATGGAGAACCAGGGGGTCCACGCGTGCGCCGGGATGAGCATGGCGTCCTCCGAGGAGTCGAGCACTATCTTTATAAGGTCCTGGGATGAAAAACCGAAGATGGGCCTTCCGTCGGAGTTTATGTTTCCGAGGCGCGAGAAGGTCGAGTTCATCCTGCGTACGGCCTCTAAGGTGGGAGCGAAGATAAGGCTGTGAATCTTTCGCGTCTTATCGCCCTGCTTATAGATGTTGCTCACCTCGGCGGTGAGCATGAAGCGCACGGGGTTTTTCTCAGCCCCGCCTTTAATGACGAAGAGACCCTCTCCGGCGGGTTCGAGGGTCTCCTCTATGGACGCGAAATGAGCGGGGTGGGTGAAATCCCCGGTGCCGATAACGTCTATCCCCTTTACACGGGCCCATGCGGAAACTTCCTTGAGGTTCATCCGCGGGCTCGTGGCCCTCGAGTAACCGCTGTGTATGTGGAGGTCGGCTATAATCCTCATCTTATCCGGGTATTTCTGGTTTCGGGCGCGCCCGCCATGGAATGGGGATGGGCGACGGGCTACATGCCCATAATGCTGTATCCCGAGTCAACGTGGATAATCTGGCCCGTAATCCCCTTTGAAAGGTCGCTTAAGAGGAAGAGGGCCGTCGAGGCCACGTCGTCGTGGGTGATGTTTCTGCGGAGCGGGGCCTTTTGCTCCACTATTTCGAGTATTGACCTGAAGCCGGTTATGCCCATGGCCGCCAGCGTCCTCACAGGGCCGGCGGAAATGGAGTTTATCCGTACACCGGCAGGGCCGAGGTCCGCGGCAAGGTACCTTACGCTCGCCTCAAGGGCCGCCTTGGCCACACCCATGACATTGTAGTTGGCGATGACCTTTTCGCTCCCGATATAAGTCATGGTGATTATGCTGCCGCCCGATAGTTCGAGAAGAGGGGCGGCGGCGCGTGCGAGCGCCACGAGCGAATAGGCGCTTACATCGAGGGCGATGGTAAAACCCTCTCTCGTTGTGTTCAGGTACGCGCCCTTGAGTTCCTCCTTTTTCGCGAAGGCCACTGAGTGTACGAGGGCGTCGAGGTCGCCCCATTCGTTTTTAAGGGTCTCAAAAACACTTGCGATCTCATCTTCCTTCGTCACGTCGCAGGGGAGTATCAGTTTTGAGCCAGTTGACTCGGCCAGAGGCCTCACCCTCGATTCAAGAACCTCGCCGGCGTATGTAAACGCCAGTTCCATGCCTTCTTCCTTAAGCCTTTTCGCGATGGCCCACGCGATGCTCCTGTCGTTGGCCACTCCGAAGATAACGCCTTTTTTACCGTCAAGAAGTCCCATAAGAAAACCCTCCTCCGTTGTGTTCCCCGGCCACACATTTTTGCATAAGCAATATCATTATTCCCGCCATCATTCAACAGTTACTTTCGTAGCGCCCTTCATGAAAAAGTCCGTACAAATGCCTTTTCCGCAAAGCCCTCTTGGTCCTCACAGGAATTGTTTGCTTGCCCGGAGCCGCTTTTTCTGATAGATTTATAAGGCGTTAAAAATATTAAAAACCGGAGACGCTCATGCCTTTTGAACAACTCGAGGAGAAGGAGGCGGTAAAAAAAGCCGCTCTTATAGAGGTTAACGGGTATAAATTCTATACGCTCCTTGCCGGCAGGGTCAGCGACGACGGCGTGAGGCAGGTCTTGAAGGGGCTGGCGAAAGACGAGAAAAAGCACCTCAAGGTGATAGAGAAGATGTTTTTCCCGGATGCTGGTTTTAGCGAGGAGATAACGGACGAGGAGCTGGCTATCGAGGAGAATATGGAAAAAAGCGGCGAGGCCGATATCTTCACGAGACGCGTTAATGTTGAAGGGCTGATAAACGCCATGGACGACCCCAAGAAGGCCCTTATCCTCGCCCTCGATATCGAAAGGTTTTCCGTCAAGTTCTTTACCAGTCTATCTGAAGCCGCTGAAACCCCCGAGGCCCGGGAACTTTATAACAACCTCGCGGAAGAAGAGCGGTACCATGTCGCGAAGATCGAGGGGCTTCTGGCTGACATCTCCGGCGCTTGATGCAGGGGCGTCGCTTTGAAAAATCCCGGTCCCCCGCGAATTAGCCAGTTAAAAACCTATCTTTTTACCTTTTGAAAATCTTGTTGATTAAATAGGACCTAACTGTTGAGGATATCAGGATATGCCTGAACTAAGACTCAACCTCCTTACAAGGGAGTGGGTAATCCTGAACACCGACAGGGCCAGGGAGCCCCGGGAGTTCAAGAGGACCGAGCCACGGGTGTCGCGCCCGGAGTATCTCCCAACATGCCCTTTCTGTCCGGGAAACGAGGCGAAGACGCCGGAAGAACTGTTCAGGATATCCAAAGACGGCGGATGGAAGATAAGGGTCGTCTCGAACAAGTACCCCGCCCTCTCCAAGGACGTTGAGCCCGGCAGGATTTCAGAGGGGACCAAACGCATGGTAAGGGGCAGGGGGCTCCACGAGGTGATAATAGAGAGCCCGCTCCACGACACGAGCCCGGCCTTTCTCGAACCAGAATACGTGGAAGACATAATCCGTATCTACAGGGAGAGGTTCGTTAACGCCTATAAGGACCCCGCCACCGAGCACGTGATTATCTTCAAGAACCACGGCGCGGCCTCTGGCACAACCATCGGCCATCCCCATTCCCAACTCATAGCAACGCCCATAGTGCCCATGCGTTTCAGGGACAGGCTCCTCGAAGCGACCCATTACTTTGACGACACGGGGAGGTGTCTGAGGTGCGACGTCTTAAAGACCGAGTATGAAGACGGTTCAAGGGTCGTTATCGACACAGAGCATTTCCTCACCTTCATACCCTATGCCGCCCTCTCCCCTTTCCACACATGGATATTCCCGAAGAGGCATACGCCGTCCTTTTCGGCCATAACCGAAGAGGAGATAAAGGACCTCGCCTATCATCTTAAGACCATGCTCCGTAAACTCTACAGCGGCCTCGACGACCCTGATTACAACTTCGCCGTCAACTCGAACGGCCCCGGTGAGGCGTCAAGCGAGTTCGCTCACTGGTACCTGACGATAATACCGAGGGTCGTCAAGTCTTCGGGCTTTGAGCTCGGCAGCGGCATCTACTCCAACCCCTGCCTCCCCGAGAAGAGCGCCGAGTTCCTGA
>BTQV01000002.1:0-29782 GCA_036986055.1 Thermodesulfobacteriota bacterium | reverse complement strand
TGCCTTGAGGGCGGCTGGAAGGGCACCAGCCACATCGCCAAGCCCGCCGGTCTTTGCCAGAGGCGTGGCCTCTGAAGCGACGAATACGACTTTTAATCCCATAGGCCAAATTTAGCAGAAAGAGCGCTGGCCCGCAAGGGGTCAGGGAAATAATCCCCACTTGAGGGAGAGGGGCTCAACTAAAACTCCATTTGCCTGGCACGGTGGTTTATGTTAAAAATTAGTATCGGCATTTTTTTGAGACTTCATGACAAAACTTCCCATGGCCCCATATTATTGTTAACTACGGCGCCTTCAACGGCACTACAAAAAATGTTCCTTAAAGGACTTAACCCCCTACAGATAGAGGCCGTAACCTTCGGCGACGGCCCTCTGCTTATCCTCGCAGGCGCCGGGAGCGGCAAGACCCGGGTGCTCACATCGAGGATCGCCTATCTTATCCGTGAAAAAGGGGTGCGCCCCGAGGAGGTCCTCGCCGTCACCTTCACCAACAAGGCCGCAAAAGAAATGCGGTCACGCCTTGAAAAACTCATAGGGGAAAAGGCGAACAAACTCCTCCTTGGCACCTTCCACTCCCTCGGGCTCCGTATATTAAGAGAGGCGTCGGGGAGGATGCAGGGCGGAATCAGCGTCTACGGAGACGACGAGCAACTTGCCCTCATAAAAACGGTAATGAAAGAGACGGGGCTCAGCGACAAGGCCCTTACCCCGAAGAACATCATGTGGAGGATAAACAGGGCCAAGAACGAGAACCTCTCCCCCGGGGAATTCCTGTCACAGTCAGGGGATTTTTTCGCCGAGCGGGTCTTCAGTGTTTACGACCTCTACCAGAAGAGGCTCCGCGAGATGAACGCCCTTGATTTCGGGGACCTCATATGCGAGCCCATAAGGCTTCTGAAATCACGGCCCGCGCTCCTTAAAAGTTATCAGGACCGCATCCGCTACATACTCGTCGACGAGTACCAGGACACCAACCACGCCCAGTACATCTTCACCAGGATATTCTCGTCCGGGACAAAGAACCTCCTTGCCGTGGGCGACCCGGACCAGTCCATATACGCATGGAGGGGCGCGTGCATAGACAACATCATGGACTTCCAGAAGGACTACCCCGGCGCCGAGGTCTTGAGGCTCGAGCAGAACTACCGCTCCACAGGGAAAATACTGGGTGCGGCCAACTCCGTCATAGAGAAAAACCTCCAGAGGATGGACAAGAACCTGTGGACCGAAAACCCCGAGGGCGAGCCCGCCTCCCATGAAGAAGCCGAAGACGAGCACGACGAGGCGCGGCGCATAATAAAGAAGGTCAAGGACCTCGCCGGAGAAAAAGGGCGGGACCACGTCGCCTACAGGGAGATGGCGGTATTTTACAGGACAAACGCACAGTCAAGGGTATTCGAGGAGAAACTCATAAGGGAGGGCATACCCTACACGGTAGTCGGCGGTGTGCGGTTCTACGACAGGAAGGAAATAAGGGACGCCATAAGTTATCTGCGGGTCATGGCAAACCCCGCGGACGCCATAAGTTTTGCAAGGATAGTCAACACCCCCGCGAGAGGCATTGGCAAGGTCACGCTTAAAAAGATTATCGCCATGAGCAGGGCAAAGTCCATTACTCTCATCGACGCCCTCGCCGAAGCGCAGGCCGCCGGGCTTGTCACCAAGACCGGGGCCGCCCGGTTCATAGACGCGCTCAAGGCGTTCCGCGACAACGCCCAAACGGAATCGCTCCATGAACTCACATTAAGGCTCCTTGAGGACTCGGGCTACATACACGCCCTCCAGGAAGAGAAGACCGAGGAGGCCCTGGGGCGCATAGAGAATATATTCGAGTTCATCTCGGCCATAAAGGACTTTGAAGGGATGAACCCCGGTGCGGTGCTCTCCGATTTCCTCGACCATATAGCCCTTATAAGCGACATAGACGCTTACGAGGGCAGGAACAACAGGCTTACGCTCATGACCCTCCACTCGGCAAAGGGCCTTGAGTTCAGGGCTGTGTTTATCGCCGGACTTGAAGAGGGGCTCTTCCCCCACTCAAGGAGCATGGACGACGAAGGGCAACTCGAAGAAGAGAGGCGGCTCCTGTACGTGGGCATGACCAGGGCCATGGAAAGGCTCTTCCTCTTCTCCACCAGGACCCGGACGGTCTTCGGAGAGACGCGTTACCAGACGGCGTCGAGGTTCATAGACGAGATAGACCCCTCGTTCATCGAGCGTAAGGCGGACCCCGGGGTTAAAATACATACAGACCAAGTATATTATACTACCGAGGAGAGCCAGCTCGACGACATTCCCATCATGGACAGCGGCGGGGCTTATGCCGTGGGCATGAAGGTGATGCACAAGAAATTCGGCGTAGGGGTTATAAAGGACAAAAGCGGGGCCGGCGAGGAGATAAAACTTACAGTAAAATTCTTCAACTGCGGGACGAAAAAACTCGTTGCCAGGTACGCCGCCCTCGTCCCTGTGTTTTAGCCGGTTCTTTTTATATCAAAAACCCTCTCAGCGTCCCGGGGCTCCGCCTTGACTTCTTTAAAAAATCTTACTATTATCACATGAAACGGTGTCTTTAAACATGAAGATAACAAAGGCGATATTCCCGGCCGCTGGTTTCGGCACAAGGTTCCTGCCCGCCACAAAGGCCATCCCCAAGGAGATGCTCCCGCTCGTGGACAAGCCGCTCATCCAGTACTGTGTGGAGGAGGCGAAAAAGTCCGGCCTTGAGGAGATAGTAATAGTCACCGGCATGGGAAAGACCGCCATAGAAGACCACTTCGACACGTCCGTGGAGTTGGAACTTCTCTTGAGGAAGAAGAAAAAGAAAGAAGTCCTCAAGATGATAGAGCGGGTCTCGTCCCTCGTCCACTTCGCCTACACCAGGCAGAAAGAACCGCTCGGCCTCGGCCACGCCATACTGATAACAAGGAACCTCGTCGGCCGGGAACCGTTTGCGGTATTTCTCGGTGATGATATAATTGACTCAAAGGTCCCCGTTATGAAACAGATGATGGGGGTCTTCAAGGAAAGAAAGGCCTCGATAATCGCCGTTGAAAGGGTGCCCAAGAAGAAGGCCTCTCTCTACGGGATTATAAAGGGCACAAAGGTGGCGCCGGGGACGTTCAAGATAACCGACCTTGTGGAAAAACCCAAGGGAACCCCGCCCTCCAACCTCGCCGTCATCGGCAGGTACATACTCACCCCGGGCATCTTCGACGCCCTGGACAATACGCGAAGAGGCCGGGGGGGCGAACTCCAGCTCACCGACGGGCTTAAAACACTCTTAAAGACCGAAGATATCTACGCCTATGAGTTCGAGGGCACCCGTTATGACGCGGGAGACAAACTGGGCTTTTTAGAGGCCAACGTGGCCTTTGCGCTTAAAAGACCGGACCTTAAGGCAGATTTCAAGAAATTTCTAAAGGGGCTTGACCTGACCTGAGGCACGGCCTCTCTCACGGGAAAAGTCACCGGCCCAAAAAAATCGAGGACATGAAAAGATGGCGAAGATATCGAACAAATCCACCCTCTTAATAGGCATCAAGGGCGGCGGGCCGTCCTCCGATGACCCCACGGGAGGCGGCGAGCCGCCAGAGTTTTCCTGCATGGAACCTATTACGCACATACCAAACATCGACATGTTCTCCACCGCGGAAGAACTGGTAATCGAAGTGGAACTGCCCGGCACAAGGAAAGATGACATCGAGCTTTATCTCACAAAGAACTCGCTGCGGCTCACCGCCCTCAAGTTCGAATGTTTCGAGAACAAAAAGGTCAACTACGTGTGCATGGAGAGGAACTTCGGCAGGCTGTACAGGTCCATAGACCTCCCGCACCCCGTCAATACCTCGAAGATAAAGGCCGTCTACAAGGACGGCATCCTCACCATCACCATACCGAGGATTAAAGAAAAACGCTCGCTCGCCAGAAGCGTTGCCATAGAATCAAAATAAAAGTAAAGAGGGAACTCATGGCCAAAGAAGACAAGACGACCGACGAAGAACAGATGGTCATACCGGAGGTGCTGCCGCTCCTGCCCGTCAGGGACGTAGTCGTATTCCCCTTTATGATAGTGCCCCTTTTTGTGGGCAGGGAAAAGTCCATCAACGCCGTTGACGCCGCCCTTTCAAAGGACAGGCTCGTATTCGCCACCACACAGCGTGACATCTCAAAAGATGAGCCCGGCCCCGAAGACCTCTACGAGTGTGGCGCCGTATCCATGATCATGAGGATGATGAAACTACCCGACGGCAGGGTGAAGATTCTCCTGCAGGGCCTTACGCGGGCGAAGATCAAGGAGTACGTCCAATCCGAGCCGTCCTACATGGTGAAGATATCGAAGATAAAGGAGCCGCCCCTTGCCGAGGTGCCCCTCGAAGTCGAAGCCATGATGCGCAACATCAAGGAACAACTCGAAAAACTCGCGTCGCTGGGGAAGGTGGTCTTCCAGGAGATCATGATGGTCATCGACAACCTGAAGGACCCGGGACGCCTGGCGGACCTTGTGGCCGCCAACCTGGGGCTCAAGATAGACGAAGGCCAGTCCATCCTCGAAACCCTCGACCCCGTTATGAGGCTCGAGCGTGTCAGCGAGTACATAGTAAAGGAGCTCCAGGTCTCGCAGATGCAGGCCAAGATACAGACCCAGGCCAAGGAAGAGATGGACAAGAGCCAGAGGGAGTATTTCCTCAGGGAGCAGATGAAGGCCATAAAGACCGAACTCGGTGAGATGGAGGAGATGGGCGAGGAGGCCGACGAGTTCAGGGGCAAGATAAAGAAGGCGAAGATGCCCGCGGAAGTGGAGAAGGAAGCCTTCAAGCAGGTCGAACGCCTGGAGATGATGCACCCGGACTCGGCGGAGTCGGCCCTTATCAGGAACTATCTCGAATGGCTCGTGGAGCTGCCCTGGAGTAAGCACACAAAAGATGTCCTCGACCTCGTGAAGGCGAAGAAGGTCCTCGACTCCGACCACTACGACCTCGACAAGATTAAAGAGAGGATACTGGAGTACCTCGCCGTAAGAAAACTTCAAAAAAAGACAAAGGGCCCCATACTCTGCTTCATAGGCCCACCCGGCGTCGGAAAGACCTCTCTGGGGAGGTCCATCGCAAAGGCCATGGGAAGAAAGTTCGTGAGGATATCTCTCGGTGGAATAAAAGACGAGGCCGAGATAAGGGGGCACAGGAGGACTTACGTGGGGGCCATGCCGGGACGTATCATACAGGGGATAAAGCAGGCCGGCACCTCCAACCCCGTCTTTATGATGGACGAGATTGACAAGATAGGGATGGACTTCAGGGGCGACCCGTCGAGCGCGCTCCTCGAAGTGCTCGACCCTGAGCAGAACTACGCCTTCAGCGACCATTACCTGAACCTCCCCTTCGACCTCTCAAGGGTCATGTTCATCACCACGGCGAACATGGCGGACCCCATACCCGCGCCTTTGAAGGACAGGATGGAGATGATATACCTTCCGGGGTACACGGAAGAGGAGAAACTCCAGATAGCGAGAAAATACATAGTATCGAGGCAGATGAAGGAACACGGCCTCACCCCCAAACTCATGGCCCTGCCCCAGGATACCTTAAGGAAGATAATTTCCGAGTATACGAGGGAGGCCGGTCTCAGGAACCTGGAGCGGGAGGTGGCCTCTCTCTGCAGGAAGGTCGCCCGCAAGGTGGCCGAGGGGCGGACCACCAAGACAACGATTACGGCGGCCAAACTTCACGAGTACCTCGGCCCGCCCAAATACCTGCCCGAGGCGGAAAAGCAGACCGACGAGGTGGGCGTGGTAACGGGTCTAGCGTGGACGCCGGTTGGCGGCGAGATACTTAATATAGAAGCGACCATAATGAAGGGCCGTGGGCAGCTGACCCTTACGGGCCACCTCGGAGAGGTCATGAAGGAATCGGCGCAGGCGGCGCTCAGTTACGCCAGGTCCCGCGCAAAGGAACTGAAGATAGACCACGACTTCAAGACCATCGACATCCACATCCACGTCCCGTCGGGGGCCATACCCAAGGACGGCCCTTCGGCGGGGATAACGATAGCGGCGGCGCTCATCTCCGCGCTCACCGGGACCCCCGTAAAAAACAATATCGCCATGACCGGAGAAATTACGCTCCGTGGAAGGGTCTTGCCCATAGGCGGGCTCAAGGAGAAATCCCTCGCGGCAATGAGGGCGAAGATAACCACCGTCATCTTTCCCAAGATGAACGAAAAGGACCTCGTGGAGATACCGCCGGAGGTGAGGAAAAAACTAAAATTCATCCCGGTAAAACACATGGACGACGTCATTAAGCTGGTATTCAAAAAAAGACCCGGGGCCGCGAAAAAGAAGCCCGTAAAGAAGAAGACGGCCCGGAGCGCCAAACGCGCAAGGCCCTGACGGATGCGTCTCAAGGAAATAGGCGAGGACCGGTTAATAAGTGAAATCATCGGGAGGTTCTCCCGCAGGGACAGTCGTCTTATAAAAGGCATTGGAGACGACGCGGCCGTGGCGGCCCAGAGGCCCGCAAACGTGCTCCTCGCCACAACGGACGTTCTCATCGAGGGCGTTCACTTCCAGAGCAGTTACACCCCGGCGCGGCTTCTCGGGAGAAAGGCCCTCGCCATATCACTTTCCGATATAGCCGCCATGGGCGGCGACCCGACGTTCTTTCTCGTTTCACTGGGGCTTCCCCCGGACACTACCGAGGATTTTTTAAAGGATTTTTACAGGGGGATAGACGAAGAGGCGAAAAAATTCCGCGCAGTGCTCGCCGGCGGCAATATCTCCCGTTCAAAGACCGTCTTTATCTCCCTGACCCTCTCCGGGTCAATGTCAGGCAAAGAGGTCATCTACAGGGAGGGAGCCAAAGTGGGCGACGATATCCATGTGACGGGGACGCTCGGCGACTCTGCCCTGGGGCTCAAGGTCCTGAAGGAGCACGGGGCGGGCGTCCTTAAGAAGGGACCCTTTAAGGGGGCGGCGAAAAAACACCTCGACCCAACGCCCCGCATGGAGGCCGGAAAGGCTATAGCCAAAAAGAGACTGGCAACTGCGATGATAGATATAAGCGACGGGCTTGTACTCGACCTTGAAAGGCTCGCGGAAGCGTCCAGAATTGGCGCTCTGGTTGACTCAAAGGCCATCCCCATGTCTGCCGACCTCAAGCGTTACGGCAGGCCGTGGAAAGGGAAGGCGCTGAAACTCGCCCTTTCGGGCGGCGAGGACTATGAACTGCTCTTTACGGCCCGGCCTGAAAAAAAGGGGGCCATAGAAAAGACCGCCAAAAGGCTCGGTCTGCCAATAACGAGGATAGGCAAAGTCATCGCCCGGAGTAAAGGCGTAACCGTGATGGATGAAAAAGGGAGGCCGGTAAAAACAACCCGTCCGGGCTTCGTCCATTTTTAATTCAGGCGCGACACTTAACAGGCGAACAAAAAAAAGCGCAGAGCCGGTTTAAGATAGCACTCTTGGACGCGATTAAAGAAATGCAGCGCAGACATAAAGACCGTTGGTGCGGGTTAGTTATCTTCGGCGTAGAAAAGATTATTTCATAAGGTTCTCTACATATAAAAACCTAAAAACCTTTAAGCGCAGGTACCTATGGACATGAAAACACCTATCGGGTACAAATTTATCCTCGGCTTCATCGCTGTCGTGGCCGTAGCGGCCTTTGTCCCTGGTTTCATAGCAAAGACGGGGGTCACCGAGTGGATGCGCCAGCCTCTCAGTTTCCTTACGGCCATCCTTATAGGGCTTATACTCGGCTCCGTCTTTACAAAAGGCTTCACCAGGCAGTTCAACCTCCTTACAGACACGGCGCGGAGGATAAGCTCGGGCGACCTCTCTAACTCCAGCGGCCTCACAGACAACTCGAGCTTTTTCAGGGACGAGACCGCGGACCTCGCCGAGGCCATCGAACTCATGTCGAATAACCTGAGGGGCCTTGTCGTGCATATAAAGGAGACGGCCGACAAACTGAGCGAATCGCAGGAGGTCTTCAACACGGCCATATCAAAGGGGCAGGCCTCGTCCAAGGAGGTCATCTCGGGCACTTCGAGCATATTTAACGGCGCGCAGGAACAAGCCGACCAGATACTTACCGCCTCCACAACGGTAAAGTCCATGGCGGACCTCGCCGACGACATTGAAAAGAAGGTCACCGAGAGCGCCAACGCCTCGCAGCAGGTCAACTCCATGGTCCACAGAGGCGCCGTCACATCCACGTCTGCCATGGAAAAGATGGAGACCATCTTCAAGGGCATGGAAAATACGGAGGCCGCGGCCGAGCGCTTGAAGGAGCGGCTCAACGACATACCGAAGATACTCGACGTCATCACCCACATATCAAGGCAGACCGACCTCCTCGCGCTTAACGCCACCATAGAGGCGTCAAAGGCCGGCGAGCACGGGAGGGGTTTCGCCATGGTCGCCGAAGAGGTGCGGAGGTTCTCGGACAGCACCACCGACAGCGTACATGACGTCTCCGTCATCGTAAAAGACTTGAAGGACGAGGTGGAAGGCGTGGTGGCCGCGGCCAGCGAAGGTGCCTCGAACCTCAAGGGCGGACGCGAGGACTTGAGGAAGATACGTGAGATACTCGCCGATATAACAATGTACACCTCCGACGTGGTGGAGAAGGCGACCCTTGTTCTCGGCCTCACGCACAAACAAAAGGAAAAGGCCGAGCAGACCGTGAGCGTCACCGAAACGATTGCGAATATCGCGGGAGAGAACGTAAAGAACACCAGGCTCATGGAAGAGGCCGTGGAGAGGCACGGCACCGCCATAAACGAAACCGTCGAGGCCTCACGAAAACTATCGCGCCTGGCCGGGGAACTCAAGGCCGTGGTGGCAAGCTTCAACCTCGGTTGATTTCAGGGCTCCGGTAAAAGACAATGGCAGACAAACTCGTTTTTAAACTCGGGGGGAAATCCTTCGGTATCGAAACCGCCGCGGTAGCCGGTATCGTGGAGGTGAACAAGGTCTTTTTCCTGCCCGGCGGCAGCGGAATCGTAAAGGGGATAATAAGCCTGCGCGGCAATCCCGTAACGGTTATCGACTGCGGTGTCCTTGGTGCGGAAGCGGACAAGACAGAGGGAGCGGAGACGCCCAGAAAGATTATAGTCGTCAGGGAATCGGAGCGGATACTCGGTATTGACATAGGGAGCGCCGAGGTCTCCTTTCTTTGGCGGGCAAGACCCGGAGAGAAAAATGCCTCTTCAACGGGCGAGGTTGACGAAAAAAATATCAAGGACGTTAACTGCGCCGAACTCTTCAACAGGGCGGAGAAGGTCCTCTCCCCCGAGCACAAGAGAGTTGTCGTAGCCGACGACATGGAGTTCTTCAGGACCGCATTGAGGCGCATACTCTCGTCGGCGGGTTTCCGTGTAATCGCCGAGGCACATAACGGTGAAGAGGCCGTTGAGATGGCCGAGGTCTTGAAGCCCGATATAGTAATACTCGACGTGGTAATGCCCGTAAAGAACGGCCTGGACGCGGCGGTGGAGATAAACAGGCTCGATCCGAGACCCGGGATAGTGATGTGCTCATCACTTGACGACAGGCCCGTCGTGGAGGGGGCCTTAAGGGCCGGCGCAGACGCTTATATCACGAAGCCCCTTGACAGGACCAGGGTTATAGAGACGCTTTACGGCCTCAAACCCAAAAAAAGTTGAGGAGGCCGGCGGACGAGGCCTTATTCCCATGGATATATCCAAATATAAAAAACTCTACCTCGAAGAGACGGCCGGTCATATCGCCGGCATAGAGAGGGGTCTGCTCGCCCTTGAAAAAGACCCCGCCGACCCTGACACCATCGACGCTCTCTTCAGGCATTACCATTCCCTCAAGGGTATGTCGGCCTCCATGGGGTACGTGCCCATCAAGACCCTTGCCCACGCCCAGGAAGACCTCCTCTCTGAAATCAAATCCAGGAAGAACGCGGCCTCAACGGAGATGATTGAAACGTTCCTGGATTCCCTTGACAGGGTCAAGGAACTTCTGCGCTGCGTGGAGGAGGACCGTCCTCTCGATATCGAGATCGAGGAAGAACTTGAAAGATTAAACTACGCGGCAACGGAGAGCGCCGGCTCCAAGTCCGCGGGCGCGCATACACAAAGGGGGGCGAAGAAGAAGCCGGCCCCGCGGATGGAACTGAAACTGCCAAATACCATGAAGGTGGAGAGCCGGCTCTTCGACGGACTGCTGGCTACAGTGGGTGAACTTTTCATGGTCCTCGGCTCCTTGAAGGAACTCTCAAAGACCTTACGCACCGTGGAGTTCAAAGACGGGGTATACGGGCTGGGCAAGACCCTCGACAAATTGCACGGCGAGATCCTCGGGGCCAGGATGCTCCCCATAAAAGACCTGACAGAGGGTCTTCCGAGAATCATAAGGGATATGTCCAGGAAAAGCGGGAAGAACATCGAGTTGAGTATAAAGGGCTCGGATATAAGCCTCGACAGGGCCATCCTCGAAGACCTGGGCGCGCCGCTCGTGCATATCATCAGAAACGCCGTTGACCACGGCATAGAGAACCCGCAGGAGCGGGAGGCGCAGGGCAAGCCCCCTGCCGGGACTATCGAGATAAAGGCCTATGAAAAGAGGGAGCGGGTCGTAATCGAGGTATCCGACGACGGCGCGGGAATAGACGTTAAAAGGGTCAAGGCAAAGGCCGTCAAGGAAGGGTTTTCCCGGGACGTCTCAAGGCTCGTCGCCATGGAGGATGTCCTTAGCCTCATATGCCTGCCCGGGCTCAGCACCGCGGGCGAGGTGACCGACACATCGGGCAGGGGCGTGGGCATGAACGTGGTCAAGGACGTAGTCGAAGGCCACGGAGGCTCGCTCTATATGGACTCTACGCTTGGAAAGGGCACGACCATAACCATAGAACTTCCACGCACCACATCCATAAAGAGGTCCCTTGTGGTCGAGACAGGGGGCGAGCAGTTCCTCGTGCCCATATCCATGATAGAAAAGGTAGTCATGCCCGAGGGCGGACTGAGCTCAACGTCAACCATGCGCTACGACAAATCGGATATACCTCTCATAGACCTCGGGCGCGTGCTGGGGATGAAAGCGGCGGAAGGGCAAGTGAGCGGCGCCGTCCTCATCATAGAGTCCCGCCACGGGAAGGAAGATACCGGTGACGGGACTGAACAAAGAACGCTCGCCGGCATTACGGTGGACAGTTTCGGCATGGAAATAGACGCCTACATACAGGCCCTCACGCCGCCGCTCTCAAAGATATGGGGGGTCTCGGGCGTTACTATTATGGGCGACGGAAGGCCTGTCTTCGTAATAGACGTACCGCAGATACTCTCAAAAGGCGGGGCCAATGCCTGAATATAAGGGATTTTTAACGGGCCGGGGACTTAAACCCTCCGGCCTCCGTTCATTTTAAACCATAGAGGGGCTAAAGGAATTCGTGAATACAGGAACGATTAAAAGACTCCTCGAAGGGGTCGCAAAGGGCGGTGTCTCCATTGACGAAGCAATGGAAAGGTTGAAGTCCCTGCCCTTCGAAGACCTGGAGTTCGCCACCATCGACACGCACAGGTCCTTGAGGCGCGGATTCCCCGAGGTGATATTCGGCGAGGGCAAATCCACGGCCCAGATAAGGGCGATTATAAAAAAACTCCTGGAAAAAAAAGAGAACGTGCTTGTTACGAGGCTTGACGCGGACAAGGCGCGGTCCCTGAAGAGGACCTTCAAGGGTGCTGATTACAACGATAGCGCGCGGACCTTTGTCATAAAATCACACGCAATAAAAAAGACGGGCAGAGGCACTATCCTCATTATAAGCGCGGGCACCTCGGACATGCCCGTGGCCGAAGAGGCCTATGTAACCGCCCGGTGCATGGGCAACGATGTGAAAAGACTCTATGACGTGGGCGTGGCAGGGCTCCACAGGCTCCTGCACAAAAAGGACGAACTCATGGAAGCCGGCGTCCTTATTGTTGTCGCCGGCATGGAGGGGGCGCTCCCGAGCGTTGTGTCGGGGCTCGTGGCAAGGCCCGTTATAGCCGTGCCCACGAGCGTGGGATACGGGGCGAACCTCGGGGGGCTCACCACCCTCATGGCCATGCTCAACTCCTGCGCCTCTGGGGTGACGGTGGTGAACATCGACAACGGCTTCGGCGCGGCCTATGCCGCGAGCCTCATAAACAGAAAATAGTGTGTACGTCAGTCAAAGGGACGCGTAACTGAAATGAAAATCATCTACATAGACAGTGCCGTGGGTATAAAGGGCACTGTCTTTACGCCGGGAGAGGGAGTACCACACTAAAATGAGAATCCTCTACATCGACTGCCCCATGGGTATAAGCGGGGACATGTTCCTCGGCGCATTGATAGACCTGGGGATTGATTCGAGAAAGATACTGCGCGAAGTGAGAAAACTCCCCGTCGACAAAAAGGAGATAGACGTAAAGATAGGCACGGCGGTGCGCCACTCCATCAGCGGCACCACCTTCAAGGTCCGCATAAAAGAGACGCGCCACCACAGGACCTTCAGGGACATAAAGAGGCTCATAAAAGGGAGCGAGCTGACTGAAGAGGTAAAAAAACTGAGCCTCGCCATATTCAAGACGATAGCGGAGGCGGAAGGCCGGGTCCACGGCATAAGACCCGAGAAGGTCCACTTTCACGAGGTGGGCGCCATGGACTCCATAATAGACATAGTGGGGGCGGCCGCGGCCGTTGACCTCCTTGGAGTGGTCAAATTCGTCTCTTCACCCATTGCGCTTGGCACGGGCTGGACCGAGACCATGCACGGCACGTTACCCGTACCCGCGCCCGCGACCATAGAGATACTCAAAGGCACGGAGGTCGCGAGAAGCACGGTGCCCTTTGAACTCACCACGCCAACGGGAGCGGCCATCGTAAAGACGCTGGCCGCGGAATTCGGCCCCATCCCGGACATGACTATCGAGGCCGCCGGCTACGGCGCGGGGAAGAAGGACTTCAAGGAGAGGGCCAATGTCCTTCGCGTTATAAAGGGCACAATTAAAGACGGGGTCAAGCCCGGCAGGGTCTTCGTCCTCGAGGCAAACGTCGACGACATGAACCCCCAGATAGCGGGCTTTCTCATGGAGAAGTGCCTTGGCGCCGGGGCGCTTGAGACGTACTTCACCCCCGTGCAGATGAAGAAATCGCGTCCCGGCGTGCTCATCACAGTCCTTGTTCCCGAAGAGAAGAAAGAAGACCTCTTGAATATCATCTTCAACGAATCAACGACCATAGGAGTAAGGGCCCATCCCGTTGAAAGGCGCTGCCTCGAAAGGAAGACTGCGAAGGTAAAGACGCCCTACGGCGCCGTGCATGTCAAGGTCTCCTTTCACGAAGGCCGCGTGGTGAACGTCCAGCCCGAATACGAGGACTGCAGGGCGCTGGCGGAAAAAAAGAAAGTGCCCCTTAAAGAGGTTATTGCCGCGGCGAGGTCCGCCTTTAAAGGGGCTTAACGCTGCTTTCGGGACAAATGTCACTGACACGTTAGCGCCTTCTGTTTTAAATATAATCGAACGCCCTTCCTGTAAAAGGTTGAAAAGACAAAAACACAGGAAAGGACAACAAGGATTTTTTTATTATGAAGATACACTGCTGGGGTTCAAGGGGCTCTATAGCCGTATCAGGAAAGGAGTACCTGAAATACGGCGGGGACACATGCTGCATTGAGGTTGAAAGTAGCGGCGGCGACCTCATCATCATCGACGCCGGTACGGGCATAAGGGCACTGGGAAATAAACTTAAAAAAGAAAAGAGGTTGAATATAAACCTCCTCATAACCCACGCCCACTGGGACCACCTCTCGGGCTTCCCATTCTTCGAACCCATTTACAGCAGGGATAGCGTCATCAGGGTCTACGGGCCGCAACCCACGCAGGTCTCTTTAAAAAAGATAGTCTCCAAGACCATGGCGTCGCCCTACTTCCCCGTTGAACTCGAGGACATACACGCGAAGATATCCTTTCTCGGCATGGGCAACAAGGACTATTCCATAGGCTCGGTCAAGATAACCACCATACCGCTGAGCCACCCCAACGAGGGCGTGGGCTACAGGTTTGAGGAGGACGGAAGGTCCTTCGTCTTTCTCACCGACAACGAGCTCACCTACCACCACAAGACCGGACTCGACTATGAGGATTATGTTGAGTTCGCCAGGGGAGCGGACCTCCTCTTCCACGACGCGGAGTTCAAAAAATCGGAATACAAAAAGACCAGGGGCTGGGGGCACTCGGTATACCTCGACACCCTCAAATTCGCCCTCGACGCGGGAGTAAAAGCGCTGGGGCTCTTCCACCACAACCAGGAAAGGACAGACACGGAGATAGACGAGATGGTGGAAAAGTGCCGCAGGATAATATCTAAAAGCGGCTCTGCAATGGAATGTTTTGCCGTGGCAAAGGGGATGGATATAAGTCTCTGATGGTTGGGGGGTCTACTTGCCCCTTACCGTACGCGGCACCCCGTAATATGTCGCCTTCCTTCTCAAATCCTTTAGTTCGCCCTCAATCTCAGCGAGCCTCTTTTCGTCACTGGATAGCTCTTTTTTATACCTGCGGTAGTTGGCCACATCAGTTTCCCCGAAGGTCTGCCCGAAGCGTCTGCCCGCCTCAAAAATACGAATAAATGTTTTCTTCTTTTCAATATCAGCGCTCAGGCTATCCCTCTCCTCGTATATCCTTGAGAACTGGTCCTCCCACCACTCAAGGGTGTGGTCGCCGTAAAGATCGCCGGACCTCTGTCTTCTTATCTCGGCCCCGGCTATGGGTACAGAGGTCTTCTCTTTTATTTCAACAGGCTCTACCTTGTAAACCTTTGCCCCGGCCCTGAACTTTTCGGGTATCTTTCCAAGGTCGTCAGTCATGTTGACGACCCCGTCCTCGTTAACCCACTTATAAAGGTCGGCCGCGGCGTAGCCCGCGCTCAGGAAAAAGACGAACAGCACAAATAAAACGATTTTAATGTTGATCCTTTTGTCCTTCATAACCCCCCTCATATTAAGGAAGAATCCTACAAACAGTATACTTTAGTGGCCCTTAAGAGTCAAACGCCCGGGGGGTGTGTCATGGATGCCGCTTCCGCCCCGTCCCACCGAAGGTCCTTACGTCAAGCCCTTTCCCGTCGGTAGTAACCTCAACGGCTCCTGAGAGGTCTGTCCTGAAGATACGGGCGCCTGCGGCCCTGTATGCGGCAAGCGGCCCGGCATGGGGAAAACCGAAGGGGTTGTCCCTGCCGGCGGAGACCACCACCACAGAGGGACCCAGCATACGGATAAAACCCGCTGACGAGGAAGAACCGCTCCCGTGGTGGGGTGATTTCAATACGTCCGCCCTAAAGGGGGTCTTTATCAGCTCGGCCTCAGCGGCACGGCCTATGTCGCCGGGCAGATAAAAACTCTCTTTCCCGTAAGAGACCCTCACGACGAGAGACCTGTCGTTCATGTCGAGTCCGGCCCTTCCGCCGGTGGGCATGACCTCGACGCGCGCTCCGTTCACCGTAAGGACTTCCCTCTTTTCGCCGAGCACTTTTATCCGGACCCCTCTATTTTCAAGTATACCGGAAAGCCTGCCCAGGCTGCCAAAGCCGTTCCACCAGAACTCACCCACCTTGAAATTCGCCGCAATAAATTTAAGCCCCTCCCTGTGGTCTCTCTGGGAGTGGCTCAAGACCATGTAATCTATCTTTTTAATCCTTTTATACCTGAGAACTGGCGCGACTATCCTCTCGCCCGTGTCAAAGGCCTTTGAGTAAAACCCTCCCCCGTCTATGAGCATGGTGGCGCCGCCGGGCAGCTCGATTAACGCCGAGTCCCCCTGCCCCACGCTGAGGAACGTGACCCTCAAGTCTTTATTCCACTTCTTTTCCGCCATCCAGTACCCCTGGTCGAGAACCAGAAAAAAGACCAGAAAGGCGGTAACAATCTTGAATACCCTCCCCCTGCTTATCCATGGCAGCGTCAGGATAAGACCGTACATCAAAAAGACCTCGATGACCGTCGGCCTCGACACCCAGACCGATGAGAAGGAGAGGCCGGAGAAAAAGTTTACGACCAGGACCTGTAGAGACAGTACCATATCAGCCCCGTGGAGGAAAAAGACGGCAAGGGACTTTGATACCGGTATAAGGAGCGAGGATAAGAAGAGCAGCGGGATAATGACGGCTGTGAGGGGCACTGCTATAAGGTTGGAGGCGAGGCCCGCCGCAGAGACCCTCTGGAAGTGGTAGGCGACGAGCGGGTAGGCGCCTATGGAGGCGGCAAGTGTTACAAGCGCCACCTGGAGCGGCCCTTTGAGCCTTTTAAGGACAAAACCCTTAACCCTTTCGCCTGCGTCGGGGACAGGAACTTCCGCTACCCCGTCTATCTTAAAGAGCGCGTAAAACCGGGGGTAGAGGTAGAGGATGAAAAACACCACCGTAAAGCTTAACTGGAACGAAGCGTCCCATAGCGCGAAAGGCTCTATGACGAGAATAACAAGGGCGGCCGCCGCAAGTGTATTGTAATAACTCCTCCCCCTGTCGAAGATGAAGGCGATTATAAATACGGCGGCCATTAGGGCGGCCCGAATCGTTGGCAGTGAAAATCCCGCCAACGCCGCGTAGCCGAAGACCGGAAAGAGCGAAAAAACGAGCGCCGTCTTTTTTACATTCAGGGCGAGCGTCAGCCGCGTCGACCTTTTAAGGAGAAAAGAGATGAGGAGATAGGAAAAATATGAAGCCAGCCCTATATGGAGCCCTGAAATTGCAAGGAGATGGACGGTGCCGGACCTTATATAGGCCTCTTTCGTACCCCTGTCAAGTCCCGTTCTGTCGCCTGTAATCAGTGCCTTGAGGATGGCCGGATGTTTTACCCCGGAGGCGTCTATGAAACCGCCCACCCCTCTCCTCAAGTCCTCCATGTAACGGGAAAAACCCGGCCCGGCCTCTTTTAGTTTGACGACAAAAGGCCCCTCTCTTACAATCCCCGTTACCTCTATGGACCTTTGCCTCAGCCATGAGACATAATCGAACTCTCCGGGGTTGCCGAAGTTCTCCGGCTCTCTCAGGAACGCGAGAAACCTTATATAATCGCCCTTGTAGAGGCCCCGGGGCGAGCCTCGGACCTTTAGCCGGATTTTACCCGTCGTATCCCTCCAGCGGCCGTCGTAAAATATCTTTTTAGCCTCAACGACAAAGCGCGCGGAGTTGTCTTTAAAGCGCGGCGTATCTGAAACAACCGCCGTAACGGAGTAAAGACCCGCCCTGGCCGGGGGCGTGCCTTCGCGGCTCCCCTTCTCCACATACATCCTGACATGGTTCGCCGGGATATCGGGGGTTACGTAGGGGGTGATAAAGAGAGCGCCTGTAAAAAAGAATACCGGCGCCACTGCCATGGCGTTGAACCTGAACCTCGACACGTATAAAATTATGGCCGGGACAAAGGAGAGAAAGACGAGAAGATACACCGCCCCCGGGGAAAGGGGGAGTTTAGAGGCAACATAAATGCCAGCGGCAAAAGAGAAAAACAGAGGCGCAAGGGGGTACATGGACTCTCCAGGTGAATTTTATTTCCCCGTATGAGTACGCCTGGACCGGAAAAAAGACCGATTTAGTTTAGAAGAACGGATATTGTAACAAAAATTTAATGGGGATGGAAGGTCTTGTTACAATAGGGCCTTTCCTGCCATATTCAAGCGGCGGGGGGGTATTTTCAGTAAAAAACCCGGATTCCCCGTGGAGATGAAAAGGATTTCCACAAAAGAATACTTGACAAAAATAATAAGGTATATTAAATTGTCATATATGGCTGGCAAGGCCTGTTTAAAGGCAGCTGACCGCATGGGCCGGAGGCTGTAAAAAGAGCAGACACAGATCAAAAGGTTTTTTTGAAGGAAATTAAAAAACTTCCGGGCTTAAGGCCCGGTATTTTAACTTTATCCGGCATCTTAAAGATATAAGGACATGAGATTATCGACTAAAGGCCAATACGCCGTCAGGGCTATGGTCAGCCTGGCGCGCCACAGCGGCGACAAACCCGTGACTCTCAAGGACATCTCCGACTGCGAGGGTATATCTCTATCCTACCTCGAGCAACTCTTCGTCAAACTGAGACGGGGAAACGTGGTAAGGAGCGTAAGGGGCCCCGGGGGCGGGTACGTGCTCGCAAAGCCCTCTGCCGATATAAGTGTTGGAGAGGTCATATCCGTTGTGGAGGAGCCGCTTAACCCCGTGGCCTGTCTTGATGATGATTCATCGGGGTGCGAAAGGGCGTCGAAGTGCTCGACGCAGAACGTATGGAAAGGCCTCGCCAGCAAGATTTCCGAGTTCCTCAACTCCATAAGCATAGAGGACCTGAGTAACGACACACAGTCCTTCACCCCCGAAGAGAGCGCCCGTAACTGATCCCCATAAAAAAAATCTTTCCCTGAAAGGAGGTTTTAAAATATTGAAGAAGATATATTTCGACCATAACGCCACAACGCCTCTCGACGAAGAGGTCTTAGCCGAGATGCTCCCCTATCTGAAGGACGAATGGGGAAACCCCTCGAGTATACACTGGGCATCGAGAAAGCCCCGCCAGGGCCTTGATACGGCAAGAGAACAGGTGGCGGCATTTCTCAACTGCGCCCCCCTTGAGATTATATTCACGAGCACGGGCACGGAAAGCGACAACCTCGCAATAAAGGGCATCGCCTACGGAAAGAGAAAAAAGGGCAACCACATAATTACGACGAAGGTCGAGCACCCGGCCGTCATGAACACGTGCAAATACCTTGAGAAGGAAGGCTTCGAGGTAACCTACTTGGGCGTAAACGAGAAGGGCATGATAGACCTCGGGGAACTTGAAGAGAGCATAACGGACCAGACCATCCTTATTACCGTAATGTACGCCAACAATGAAACAGGCGTCATCTTCCCCATAGAGGATATAGCCAAAATTGCGAAAGACAAGGGCGTTACCTTCCACACCGACGCGGTGCAGGCCGCGGGCAAGGTCGCGCTCGACATGAAGAAACTCGACGTGGACCTGCTCTCCATATCCGGGCACAAACTGTACGGCCCCAAGGGAACTGGAGCCCTCTTCGCGAGAAGGGGCGTGAGGCTCGTACCCCTTATCCACGGCGGACACCATGAAAGGAACAGGCGCGGCGGCACGGAGAACGTGGCCGGGCTCGTGGGGCTCGGAAAGGCCTGCGAGATAGCGGCGCGGGACATGAAAAAAGAAGTGCCCTACCTCAAAAATTTAAGGGACAGGCTCGAAAAAGGTTTTATGGAGAAGATACCGGACATAAAGATAAACGGCGACATTGAGAAAAGGCTCCCCAACACCGCGAACATAAGTTTTGAGTACGTTGAGGGCGAGTCGCTTCTGCTTAACCTCGACATGCTGGGCATAGCCGCCTCAAGCGGCTCCGCATGCACATCGGGCAGCCTCGAACCGAGCCATGTGCTCCTTGCCATGAGCCTCTCCCATGAGATGTCTCACGGCTCCGTAAGGTTCAGCCTGGGGAAATGCAACACCGTCGAGGAGATAGACTTTCTCATTGAGAAGATGCCGCCCATAGTCGAGCGTATGAGGAGCATGTCGCCTCTGTACGCTGGCACCAAATAATTTTCCGCTTAAAACAAAAAAAAGATGAATCTGAGAGGGAGCACAAAATGTACAGTAAAAAAGTAATGGACCATTTCACGAACCCGAGAAACGTTGGCGAGGTCGAAAGCCCCAGCGGCGAGGGTACCGTGGGCAACCCCGCCTGCGGGGATATCATGAAACTCACCATCAAGGTCGAGGACGACAAGATAACAGACGTAAAGTTCAAGACCTTCGGGTGCGGCGCGGCCATCGCCACGAGCTCCATGGTGACGGAACTGGTCAAGGGCAAGGACCTCAAAGAGGCGGATAATATTTCCAACTCCACCGTCGCCGAGGCGCTCGACGGTCTGCCTCCCGTAAAGATGCATTGCTCGAACCTCGCGGCCGACGCCCTCCATGCCGCTATCGAGGACTACAAGAAAAAACACGCCTCCGGGTCCTGAAGATTTTTCCGCACCACAGGTACACCCGTTCCGTGACCTGCGCATAAGAGAGGCCGGCCTTGAGGCATAAACCCCGAGGCCGGCCAATTTCTCTTTCATTTTCCTCGATTTCCGCTAAAATATAACCGTCCGTCCGTTAAAAATACCGACGAAACCGGCCGGGCCGGGGAGGAAGAGGATCCCCTCCGTTACCTAAAAACCCGCGTTTAGAAGAAAAAAACAAGAAGACCATGACCTCGAAGAAGAAAAAAATCGTTGTGGCCATGAGCGGCGGCGTTGACTCTTCGGCCGCCCTCGCCATCCTTAAGGAAGACGGCTACGACTGCATAGGCGTATCCATGCAGCTCTGGGACTATTCAAAAAAGGAAGACGCCGCAGGGGCGGCCGCGGGCAGTTGCTGCTCCCTTGACGACATCCACGACGCGAGGGCCGTTGCCGACAGGCTCGATGTGCCCTTTTACGTATTGAACCTCGAAAAGGTCTTTTCAAGGGAGGTGGTGGATTACTTTGTCTCCTCCTACTTGAGCGGCGCCACCCCCAACCCCTGCATCAAATGCAATGAAAAACTTAAATTCGACGCGCTCCTTAAAAAGGCCCGCACGCTCGGCGCCGAGCTTCTGGCAACGGGCCACTACGCGAGAATAATCAATGTAGCGGGAGGGGGAGAAGACGGCACGGGGCCGAGACTTTTAAAGGGCGTCGATGACAGGAAGGACCAGAGTTATTTCCTCTTTACAATGACGGGCGAACAGCTCTCGAACGTCGTCTTCCCCTTGGGCGGGCTTACAAAGCAGGAGGTCCGGGCCTACGCGAGGAAGGCGGGGCTAAAGACCTCTGAAAAGAAAGAGAGCCAGGAGATATGCTTTGTAGAGGACGGGGATTACGCCGGGTTCATGGCCGCGGGCCTTTCGGATAAGGCGGCCGGACTCGCCGGAGAGATTGTTAATTCCAGCGGGCTCGTCCTCGGTTCACACAGGGGACTTTTTAATTATACGATAGGCCAGAGAAAGGGGCTAAACCTCTCGGGCGGCCCCTTTTACGTGACAGCCATGGACAGGGAAAAGAACCGCCTTATCGTTGGCCCTGTCGGGGAACTCTTTTCAGAGGGCCTCATGGCCGGAGAGATAAACTGGATTAACAGGGAATATGAAAAGGCCTTTAACGACAAGGGCCTCAAGGACGTAACCGTAAAGGTACGCTACAGGCACTCAGGCGTCCTCTCGGCGATAACCCCGGCAAAGGAAGGCAGGTTGAAGGTTGACTTCACCGAACCCGTAAAGGCCGTCACCCCGGGCCAGGCCGTGGTCTTTTACAGCGGCGACGAGGTTATCGGGGGCGGGTGGATAGAGAGGGCGATAAAATGAAGTCCGTGAACGGGCCGGTCTTAAGCGTCTCTGTAACGACGCTCGGCTGCAAAGCGAACCAGTACGACTCCTCGGCCATGGAGGAGGCGCTCTCGGCCGAGGGGCTCAGCACCGTGGCCTTTCCCGGGCCCGCCGACGCCTACGTCATAAACACCTGCACCGTTACGGCCAGGACGGACTCACAGTCCCGCCAACTCATAAGGAGGGCGCAGAGGGCCAACCCCCGGGCCGTGGTCATAGTGACGGGTTGCTACGCCCAGGTCTTTCCCGGAGATGTGGAAGGGATAAAAGGCGTGGATTACATACTGGGCAACCCCCAGAAACAGGATATTTTTAATTATATAAAAAAGGGTCGAAATCCCGACGCCGACGCCAAAGTCGTTGTCGGCCCAGAAGCACAGGGCGCTCTCATGGGACTCAGGGCGAGGGGCGCTTCGGGACGCACAAGGACAAACCTCAAGATTCAGGACGGGTGCAACAAAAAATGCTCCTACTGCATAATACCCAGGGCCCGCGGCCTTTCAAGGAGCCTCACCCTCGAAGAGGTTGAACGCGAGATAGACCTGCTCGTGGAGCGTGGGTTCAAGGAGGTCGTCTTTACGGGCATACACATAGGCTCCTACGGCCATGACTTAACGCCCGCCCGGGACTTGAAAGACGTAATGATGCTCGTTGAGAAGAGGGACTGGCCGGCGCGTTTCAGGATCAGTTCCCTCGACCCCGACGAGGTGGACATGGAGTTCATCGATATCCTCAAGACCTCGAAGAAGATATGCAACCACCTCCACCTGCCCCTTCAGAGCGGCGACGACAGCATCATAAAAAAGATGCAGAGGCCATATAGCGCGAAGGATTTTTACGAAAAGGCGGTAAAACTCGCGGCCGAGGTAAAGGACATCTCCATAGGCACAGACGTTATCGCGGGCTTTCCCGGCGAGAGGGAGCCCGAGTTCGAGAAGACCTTCTCGCTCCTTGAGGAGACGCCGCTGTCTTACCTCCACGTCTTCCCCTTTTCCCCGAGGACCTCGACGCCCGCTTACGGATACGAAGGCCGTGTCGACCCCAAGACCGTAAAAGAGAGGTGCAGGAGACTCCGGGGCCTCGATACACTGAAGAGGAGAAAGTACTTAAACGCATTTATCGGGAAGGAAGCTGAAGTCCTCGTCGAAGGTTCGCAAGACAAAAAAACGGGATTGCTCAGGGGAAAGTCGCGTAATTATATCCCCGTAGTCGTCCAAGGCGGCCAGGGGCTCGAAAACCGCATTCTACGGGTGGCCCTCAAGGGGCTTGACGGACAAAAAGGCATGTGGGGTTGTCTTCTTGACAATACCGAAACGTGACGGTCTTCGCCGGACCGTCCTTTAAGATTTTTCATATGCGCCTCTGCGAGAAAGCCACATGATAAAAAAATATGAGACAAGACTGAAGGCCTTTAACGCTTCGCTCCCCCTTGCGTTAAAGGATATGAAACTACTCAAAATGGTCTTTGTCCACAGGTCATTCCTCAACGAGGACGACGGCGCCGGCCTTGAATCCAACGAAAGGCTCGAATTCCTCGGCGACGCCGTACTCGGCGCGGCCACGGCCCATATGCTTTACAAAAAATTTCCCGCACTGAACGAGGGCGAATTGACGCGAATGAGGGCAAGGCTCGTCAACAGGCGCACCCTTGCCGGACTCGCCGGGGATATGGGGCTCGGGAGCCTCCTCTTGCTCGGCAAGGGAGAGGCCGCCGGAGGTGGCGCCCAGAACCCTAAGACCCTCGCCGCCGTCCTTGAGGCGCTCATAGGCGCCGTCTATCTGGAGCGGGGTTTTAAAAAAACCCTTGAGTTTATTGAAGGGCTCTTGGGCGCCCTTGCCGAAGACGCTCAAAAGGTGCCGGGCTGGTTCGACTATAAACCGGCCCTACAGGAACTTACTCAAAAGATATTCAAGAGGTCGCCCGAGTACCGGGTCACACTGGAAGAAGGCCCGCCCCACAAAAAGACCTTTGAGGTGGAGGTCTCAGTCGACTCAAGGGTGCTCGCCAAGGGAAAGGGCGCGCGCATCAAGGACGCGGAACAAAACGCCGCCAGAAAGGCCCTTGAAGAGGCCCGGAAAAAAATCCCGGACAAGAAAAAAACCGGCAAGGGTCTGGAAAAATGAAGACCCGGCTCATCATACCCATATTCATACCATTCGGTGGATGCGCCAATATTTGCGTCTTCTGCGATCAAAAGGGCATTACTGGACTAAATGCCCCACCTTCGACAACGGAAGTAAGGGAGACGGTTAAGACCTATCTCTCCACGTGGAAGGGGCGCGGGAGAAGGGAGGTGGCATTTTACGGCGGCACCTTTACAGCGCTCCCACTTGATATTCAGAGGGCTTACCTCGAATGCGTTGAGCAATATTTAAGCAACGGGCTTATCCATGGCCTGCGGGTCTCGACGAGGCCGGACGCCGTATCAGATGATATCGTCTCGTTTCTCAAACGCCACTCCGTCGATACCGTGGAGCTCGGCGTGCAGTCCATGGATGACCGGGTGCTTGCACTCTCAGGCAGGGGCCATAGCGCGGGTGATACGGTCAGGGCCGTAAAGATATTAAAAGAACACGGCATGAAGGTGGGCGTCCAGGTGATGCCCGGACTTCCCGGCGACGACATCGGCTCGGTAATGGATACGGCGTGGAGGGTGGCGAGGCTCTCGCCCGATTTCATCAGGGTTTACCCCGCCGTGGTTATCAAGGGTACGGTTCTTGAGAGGATGTACCTCGACGGGCGCTACACCCCGTGGACGCTCGACGAGATGGTCTCGGCGTGTAAAAAGGTCTCGGCCGTCTTCAGGCTCTCGGGCATAAGGATTATAAGGATGGGGCTCCACGCAACCGGAGAGCTGAGAGAAAAAATTGTCGCAGGGCCCTACCACCCTTCCTTCAGAAACCTCGTGGACACGGCCCCGGACATAAGTCACCGTCAGCCCGATGAAGGCGGCGTAAAATAAACCCGGCCAGACAGCCGCTTAAAAGCGTGTTATAATTACAACAAAAATAAAAAAAACCTTTTATCAATGCTCAAAAGGAGGCGGAGATGAAAAAACTTGTGATGGCGATTTCTCTTGCGGTGCTGCTCGCGGCGTCGGCCAATTACGCTTCAGCGGAGGTCCACGGCAGTTCATACGACAGCGCTTACGACAAGGCAACCGGTACGAAGATAATACTGGACGTCGTTCTCCTGAGGCCCCTGGGCATGGCCGCTTTCGCGGTGGGCACCGGGTTTTTTGTGGCGGGGCTGCCTTTCGCCGTGATTACCGGCTCCGTTGACACTACCGCAAAGGCACTTATCAAAAAGCCCTTCACCTATACCTTTGTAAGAAAACTGGGGGAGGATTAGTTTTTCCGGAAGGCTAAAAAAAACCCCGCACTATCGCACTTATCACCTGACGCGGGGACGCCTTCTCCGGTTGCGCACAAAAGCCCGCTCCCCCCGCTCCCATTGCGTGGCAAGGGTGCAAAACGGTATGAACACCCCCGGTTCAACGCGCTCATGAACTTACGGGCTCAAGCGTTTCGCTGGCGGGGAGCCTGATTGTAAAAGCGGCGCCGTGACCGGCCCTCGTGTCGACCTCTATGGTCCCGTTATGTCTGGCGACTATCCTGTATACGACGTAAAGGCCGAGCCCCGTTCCCACGCCAACGGGCTTTGTGGTGAAAAAGGGGTCGTAGATGCTGCTCAGGTATTCCTCGGGTATTCCGTGTCCCGTATCCGAGACCACGGCCTTCACAAAACCGCCCTCCCTCGAGCACTTGAGCGTCAGGGTCCCGCACTCGCCCATGGCGTGCACGGCGTTGATTACGAGGTTCACAAAGACCTGTTGTATCTCCCCCTGGTTGGCGACTACATAGCTATGCCCGTCGAGCTCCTTGACTACCTTGATGGGGCTGAAGGAGACGGAATGCCTCGCCATCTTGAGCGAGCTCTCGATTACGGCGGAGACATCAATGGTGGAGGCCGCCTCGTTCATGGCGGAACGGGAATACGCGGACAGTTCCTTTACTATCTCCCCGGCGCTCGAAGCGTACTTGATGATGTCGTCGGCGTAGGACTTGATAACCTCCACATCGTCTTCGTCCTTTATGGCCTCGGCCATGCCCAGGACCCCGGCCAAGGGGTTGTTTATCTCATGGGCTATGCCGGTGGCGAGCGTGCCTATGCCGGCGAGCTTCTCGGACTGCATGAGTTTGAACTGGAGCATCTTCTGCTCGGAGACGTCTTTGCCTATACCGACGGCGCCTATAACCTCGCCTCCCTCGTCTATCATGGTGGAAAGGGTAAGGCTGATGTAAATGAGCCTGCCGGACCTGGCCCTGAAGACGACGTCCTTGTTCCGTGCCGTGCCTATCTCCCCGCCCCTTGAGACCCAGTCGTTCAAAAGGCCCAGGTCGCGGCCCTGGTTTTCGAAGAGAAGCGAGACGTTCTTGCCTGAAATCTCCTCCTTTGAATAGCCGAGAAGCCTCTCGCCCTCCCTGTTAAATTCCACGACCCTGCCTGCCGTATCCGTGGTGATAATAACGGCCCCCGAGTTGTCCACTATCATCTGCAGATATAATTTGATGCCGTTTAATTTATTGTAAGTCTTTTGAAGGTCGACGTTGCTTATACTTAGCGCGGAAAACAACCTGTTCTTTTCCCTCATAACGGCGATGGTCACCAAAAGGACCGCCATGGGCAGAAAGGCGATGACGCCGAAGGTCCAGACGAGCCTCTGGAGACTGCCGAGGAGTTCGAAATCACCACCCACGTCGAGCCTTATCTTGAGAACACCCAGGGGCTTGTCAGAGGTGTGACAGGACGCGCACCTCAAGTCGGGCTTGAGCGGCACGTATCTCGAATAGGTCTTCCTGGCTCGGTCAAAGACGCCGACGCTCTCTTTCGTAAAGAGGGCCTTCTTGAAATTCTGCAGCTCCCCTGCCCCTATCTCCCTCATGCGCACCCTGAATGCCGGCCCACCGGATTTGTGGCTGTAGACCTCGGTGCCTGAAGTGTTATAAACGCCTACCTCCCTTAAGCCTTTTATGTCGCTTAATTCGTTTATCATGGCGTAATTCTTCTCATCGTGCCCCATGCTCAGCATATCAAAGGCCGAAGAGGTCACTATCCTGGAGATCAGATCCGTCTTCTGAACGAGTTGTAAGATGAAACTTTTCTTGAGATATATGGAACTGTAGATGAGGAGGGCGGAAAAGACCGCTAACAAGAGCATGAGGGTGATGACAAGAAAATTTAAAACTGGTCTGCTCTTAAGCATCAGCCCGAAGGACCCCGCTTGATGAAACCGACCTGTTTACATTGATTACCCGTAGTGTCTTATTCATCCCTCAAACCTCGCCCTGTGAGGATGCACGGGCCGGATTTTCCACCAACCCGTCAATATTGTTTATGAATATATCCACTATCCCCGGGTCGAGCTGGGTGCCGGAGACCCTTTTCATCTCGTCTATTATCCGCTCCGGGGGAAAACCCTTGCGGTAGGGGCGGTCGTTGCTCATGGCGTCGTAGAGGTCGGCGACGGCTATAATCCGAGCGCAAAGGGGTATCTCCTTGCCCTTGAGCCCCCTGGGATAACCGCTGCCGTTGTAGTTCTCGTGATGTGTAACCACTATCTCGGCGACACGCTCCATGAGCGGTATGCCCTGGAGTATCCTTTCTCCTATCTCAGGGTGCACCCTTACGTGTTCGAGTTCGCCGGCGTCCAGTGGCCCTTGCTTATTGAGGATAAGTTCATTCACACCGATCTTGCCGATATCGTGAAGCACCGAGGCGTACTCCAGTATCTCCATCTCCTCGCTGGAAAGGCCTACGAGTTTCCCGAGGTCAACGCACAGGTCCCGCATCCTGTTGCAATGCCCCCTTGTATGACGGTCTTTCGCCTCGATGGTCTCGGCTAAAACATTCACGAACTTTAAGTTCATGGATTTCAAATGGCTGTATGCCTCACCGAGTTCAAGGTTCTTGTCCCTCAGTTCCCGGGTGCGTTCCCTCACCCTCTTTTCGAGGAACTTCTGGTACTCCCTGTTCTCATGCTCCAGTTGGCTGTTGCGCACAAGGAGGTCCCTGTAAACAAGGGCTCTCCTGATCGTCTCGAAGAGGTCGAGTTTTCTCACCGGCTTCATCAAATAGTCGAAGGCGCCTTTTTTCATCACGTCCACGGCCATTGAGACGTCTGTAAGCCCGGTGAGCATGATGACCGGCACTGTGCTGAAATTGCTCTTTACGTATTCGAGTATATCGAGGCCGCCGACGTCGGGCATCTTGATGTCGCAGATTAAAAGTTCGAAGGGATTTTCATTGAGTTCGCTGAAGACACCGCGGCCTCCCCTGGAGGCCGTCACATGGTAGCCTTCTTTTTTAAGGTGGGTATTGAGGACCTTGCGGACAGGCTCTTCGTCGTCGATAACGAATATGGAACGTTTGCGGTCTTCAGTCATGATGTTTTCATAACAGCCGGATAATAAAGCGACCTGCCAAGACCCTTCATCCCGGTGAGAGAAGGTAGGTGGCGGATTAAATTTTACCTTAAAAAAGTTAATTAATTAATAATAATAAACACAATTTCGCAGGTTTTGTTCTGTAACCTAAAACACGGCGAAACCCACCCAGTTTTTTCTTTAAATAAGCAGCGGATAGAGGACCCTGCCTTCCAAAGCCCGCGTGTGGAGGGAGTTTTATGTTGACACCCCTGTGGTCTTTTAATAGAATCCGGTAATCAAGGTCTTGAAAGTTAAAGACCGCCGGCCCGGCAGGACCCCATTGAGGCATCTTATCCGGGAAGCGCCGGTTAGCCGTCCCTGTAAGGCTGAAGAATAAACAGGTTTTTTTGTGCAAAGCAGTCACATGAGATTCAAGGGCGCGTGACTTTCGGGGCCTTCGACGGAGGTCTGAACCACATGTGTGCAAGGGGCCTAGACGCCCGGCGGAGTGAACATGTCCGGATTAACAAGGGCCGCGTTGATCGCGGCAATATTCCTGGGTATCACGATAAGCCCCGCTATAGGGAACGCCGGCGTTGACTGGCCCAAAATAAAAACCACAAAGATGGTGCTCATATACCCGGGGACCACGTCATGGGAGTTCGCTCACAGCGACGACCACAGGCTCGGAAGCCGCGGCATAACGAGAAGAAAAAAGGGGTGCAGGCGCTGCCATCTCAGCAAGGAAGGGGAACTCGACCTGAAGGCCGATGAAATCGCCGCCGGGACCTTAAAGATGAAAAGGACGCGGAAACCATTCGAGCCCGACCCCATACCGGGTAAGCACGGCACGATGAGCGCGGACATCCAGGCGGCCTACGACAAAGAGTACCTCTACATAAGGGTCCGGTGGAACTCCAAAGGCACAGGCTGGCGACAAAGCGCCGGCAAAGGGGTACCCGACAGGGTGACCTTCCAGATTAACAAAAAAAACGATTCATTCAAGAGATACGGCTGCTTTATAACCTGCCATAACGACGTGAACACCATGCCCGAGAGCCCAACAAAGGAACAGGTGAAGTCAAACCCCTATTACAAGGCCCTTGGAAGGGACGATGTGAGGCTCTACGCTTATTACGCGAGGCAGTCTTGGGCAAAGACCAAGAGCGCCGCGGAGAGAAAAAAGATGCTCGCCGCCGGCGGACTTATCGACCTCTGGTCGCTCGAACTTGCCTCAGGCGGCGTCAAAGCCCGGGACGGCTGGATATTTGACGACAGGCGGTGGGAGAAGGTCTCGGATGTGGAGGGTTCCGGAGACTGGGGCGGCGGCAGATATACGGTCGTCTTCAAGAGGAGGCTCAGGACGCCGGGCCCCCGTGATATCTCCATAAAAGACGGGGATATTATATCAGCCGGGATCGCCATACACGAGGACGGGGCCAAAAAAAGACAGCACTACGTCTCCTTTCCCTTTACCATAGGCATAGGCGCGGCCTCGGACCTCCGTGCCGTTAAGATTTCTACCGACTGAACGGGCAGGTACGGGTTGCGACCCGGCACGGGTTAAATCTTCAGCAATGGTAAAATTCCTTGAGGATGACATTCCTTGAAAAAGATAAAAAAAAACTTATCCGTCTCTTAAGACCGCTTTTCCTTTCCTCGGCCTTTATATTTCTCTTAACCGCCCTTATGCCAGTTGACGCCAACGCCGTCCCCTATTTCTCCCGCCGCATCGGCAGGACGTGCACATTCTGCCATACCGTCTTCCCGAAACTTAACGAGACGGGGCGGACCTTCAGAAGTAACGGCTTCCGCTTTGAAGGCGAAGGCGAGTGGCCGGGCGTAAGGGACCTTAAAAGTCTCCCCATATCCGTCGAGGTGGAGATAGAAGGGAGCTATGACCGTACCACGGCTTCGGGGGTCGGCGCCGAATCCTCGGACGTAAAGATCGAAGAGGTGG
>BTQV01000001.1:0-32311 GCA_036986055.1 Thermodesulfobacteriota bacterium | reverse complement strand
TGCCGGAAGAGTCCACCTTCAACTTCGCCCTCATGTACATCCCTGCGGAGAACGTCTATTACGAGACCATAATAAAGGACACGTCGCCGGGCGAAGACAATTCCATCATGGCCCACGCCTTCTCAAAAAGGGTCATACCGGTGTCGCCCAACAGTTTTTACGCCTATCTCCAGACCATACTCCTGGGGCTGAGGGGCTTTGACGTGACGAAGCGCGCCGATGAGATATTAACCCATATCGAAAGGCTCAATAACGACTACGCTTTGATGGCCGAAGACCTCGACGTGCTCGGCAGGCATATTAAGAACGCTTCCGTTAAGTACGACGATGTGGCGGGCAAGGCCGAGAGGTTCGGCCTCGCCATCGACGGGCTCTTGCGCCCGCTGGAAAGAGAAGGGGAAGGGGACGGGCCGGAGACGTCGTAGTTGACGGGAGACGAAAAGCCGTACGCGCCTTTTAAGGCCGCTGAAAAGCGAGTTTGACTAAAGGGTCTCTTTTGTTTTATCATATAGGGATATGTTCCCCACCCCGGCGTATCTATAGCGGGTATGGCGCAGGGTGTGGCAATAAAATATAAAAGAGGTAGCATAGGGTGAAGAAGAAGAGTTATACCGTGGCCGTTGCAGGTGCCACGGGCATGGTGGGCAAGGAGTTTCTGAAGGTCCTCGAAGAGAGGAATTTCCCCGTGGGGGAGTTAAAACTCCTCGCTTCGGAGAGGAGTAAAGGTAAACAACTCGATTTCAGGGGGAGCGAGGAGCCTGTCATGAACCTTGATGATGAGACCTTCGAGGGTGTCGATATAGGGCTTTTTTCTCCGGGGGCGAGCGTTTCAGACGTCTACGCGCCCAGGGCGGCTGAGGCGGGCTGCATCGTCATCGACAATACGAGCCGGTTCAGGATGGACCCGGACGTGCCCCTTGTTGTCCCCGAGGTCAACCCCGAGGCCATAGCCCTCTACAAGAACAAAAACATCATCGCCAACCCCAACTGCTCCACCATACAGCTCGTCGTGGCATTGAAACCAATACATGACAGGTTCACGATAAAGAGGGTCGTGGTATCCACCTACCAGTCCGTCTCCGGCGCCGGCAGGGAGGCGATGGATGAGTTGTCCGACCAGGTGAGGGGGCTTTTTAGCATGAAGCCCGTCAAGCAGAAGTTATTTCCGCACCAGATAGCATTTAACTGCCTGCCCCATATAGACAGTTTCCTCGACGACGGCTACACCAGGGAAGAGATGAAGATGGTAGAAGAGACGAAGAAGATACTGGGCGACGATTCGGTAAAGGTCACGGCCACGACGGTGCGGGTCCCTGTATTCATTGGCCATTCCGAGGCCGTCAATATCGAGACTGAAAAGGAAATTTCACCCGAAGAGGTAAGAGAACTCCTTGAAAATTCACCGGGGGTTGAGGTGGCGGACGACCCCGCCAACAATATATACCCCACCTCTGTTGACGCCTCGGAGCGCGACGAGGTCTTCGTGGGCAGGATCCGGAGAGACTCTACCGTCGATAACGGCATAAACATCTGGGTCGTCTCGGACAATCTCAGGAAGGGCGCGGCGCTTAACGCCGTTCAGATCGCCGAGATACTCATAAGGGATTATATTTGATTTTTCCGCCTGTATCTTATTCCATAAAGACATATCCCCATGCGTAACATAAAGATCCTCCTTGAGTACGACGGCACGGAGTACGCGGGCTGGCAGGTTCAGCCCGACCGGCCTACCGTACAGGGTACGGTTATCGAGGCGATAAAGAGGCTCACAAATAATGAGGCCGTCTCGCTCACCGGAGCTTCGAGGACGGACTCCGGGGTGCATGCCCTGGGCCAGACTGCGAATTTTCTCACATCTTCAAAGATACCTGTAACGAGTATACACAAGGGGCTTAACGCCATGCTCCCGGGAGACATCGTGGTAACACGGGCCGAGGAGGCCCCCGCCGGGTTCGACGCACGCAGGCGCGCCCTGTCCAAGACCTATGTCTACAGGGTCGTTAACAGGGGGTTTCCCGTTGCCGTCCAGAGGCGTTTTTGCTGGGTCGTCTCAAGGCCCCTTGATATGGAACTTATGAGCCACGGCGCGCGATATTTTCCGGGAAAAAAGGATTTTACCTCTTTCAGGGCCGCGGGCTCGGACGCCCCCCATTCAATAAGGGAGGTCCTCTCCGTTGAGGTAAAAAAGACCGGAGACGATGCCCTGGAATTCGAGGTAAGGGGCACGGCCTTCTTGAGGCACATGGTGAGGAACATGGTCGGCGCGCTTGCGGCTGTGGGGATGGGAAAGATAGAGCCCTCTGAGATAGGAAGGATAATAGAGGCGAGGGACAGGAGGGTCGCCCCGGCAACGGCGCCGGCCCGGGGACTTTTCCTGAAGGAAGTCAAATATTAAGGCATTTAAAAAGACCCGCCTTCCCAACCCCGTCACCCCCTCACCCTTTCCAAGGAAAAACCCGCTCATTGAAAACTCCTCCCCATTGACTTGAGGCGCGTCGCATTTCTTTAAAAACCTCTTTTAAAATAGACTTGTTTTTCAAAAGACGCTGTTGCATACTTTATAAGTCTAATCTCATAAACCAAATTAAGGATTTTTTATGGAACTGACGCTCGGGCCCGTCCTCTATGAATGGTCCAGAGACGCCCTCTTTAATTTCTACCGCGAGGTCTCGGAGACTTCTGTTGACAGGGTCTACCTCGGCGAGGTCCTTTGCTCCAAGAAAAGGGCATTAAAGCCAGAGGACATACCCGCCATAGCGGAGATGCTCGAGAAGGCCGGCAAGAAGGTGGTCCTCTCAAGCCTCGCCGTCATATCCAACGAAGACGAGCTCGAGTTCACGAGGAGGCTCTTAAAACTCCCATACGCCGTCGAGGCGAACGATATGTCAGTGCTTAACATGGCCGACCCAAAGGAGAGGGAGGTCTTCGCCGGCCCACATATCACGACCTACAACGTGCCGAGCATAGAGTTTCTTCAAAGCACGGGCATAAAGCGCGTGACCTTCCCCGTGGAATTATCGAGGGATTCCATAGCGTACAATATAAGGAATACCGGTATAGAGGGAGAGGTCTTCTCTCACGGGAGGCTCCCGCTGGCCTTTTCATGGAGGTGTTATACGGCGCGGGCCTCGGGGCTCACAAAGTCGGAATGCAGGCGTAACTGCAAGGACGAACCCGATGGGATTTTAATAAAGACCATGGAGGGGTCCCCGCTCTTTACATTGAGCGGCACCTCTGTATTGAGCGCCGACGCATATACACTTGCCGGCTTCGTCGAAGACTTGAGGGCGATAGGCGTAAAGGGGCTGAGGATTTCCCCCCAGTACAATGACACGGGGAAGATAATCGGGATATTCAGGAAGAGGCTCGAAGGCTCGCTGGGCGCGGACGAGGCCGTCGCCGAACTCAGGTTGTTGAGCGGCGGGAGGTTATGCAACGGCTGGTACGCCGGGGCCGCGGGCAAGGATTTTTTTGAACGCGTCCCGGAAGAGGCCGCCGGGACGAACTGAGCCTTTTATTATTACAGGCGCGTAAAGGTCTTTTTACGAAACAAAGGGGAGGTCTATATGTCGGATTTGCTGGACAAAGCCATTCTTATAGGCATGGGGCTTGACAAGAAACTCAAAGAGGTCCTCGAAGAACTCCAGAAGAGCGGCACGGAAGAATCGGAGAAAGAGGCGGCGAAAGCAGGGGAAGGGGGAGAGGGGGGTGAGCATTTGACGCCCAAAGAGGTCGTTGAGAACAAACTCGTCGACGAGGGGGTGGGCCTCCTTAAGGAACTCCTCTCTACCATAAACGCCGCCAGGGCCAAGGTGGAGAAAGAACTCTCCGGCTCGTCGGAGAAGGTGCTCGACAAACTCCATGCCGCCACGAGCGAGGATATGGATGTTGTAAAGGAGATGGCAAGGGTTGCGCGGGAAAAGGTCGACGCGCTGGAGAAGAGGGTCGCGGCCCTTGAGGATGCGCTCAAAAAGGAGCGGAAGTAGACTTAACAACATTATGGCGATTAACAAGTTCAAGAACATCGGCAGGCTCAACAGGATAGTCGTCACCCTCATAAGGTACGGCTTCGGCGGACTCGTCTCCAGGATGAGGATAGTGCCCTTCATCTCCACCCTCGAAAGGGTCTTTGTCTCCAAAAAGAATGTGGGCAAACTGACCGAGCCTGAAAGGGTGAGGCTCGTCCTCGAAGACCTGGGCCCGACGTTTATCAAGCTCGGCCAGATCGCCTCCACAAGGGCCGACCTCCTCCCTACGGCCTGGATCGACGAGTTCAAGAAACTCCAGGACATGGTCCCGCCTTTCCCCTATGAAGAGGTGCGAAAGGTTGTTGAGAAGTCCCTCGGCGCGCCTGTTGAAAACATATTCTCTTCCTTTGCAGTAGAGCCCGTGGCCTCGGCCTCCATAGCCCAGGTTCATCTGGCCGAGCTTCGTGACGGCACGGCGGTGGCCGTTAAGGTCAAGCGCCCGGGTATAGAGCGCATAATAGCCTCGGACATGTCGGTAATGCATACAGTGGCCGGGCTCCTTGTGAAGTATGTGCCCCAGTCAAGACGTTACAGGCCCGAAGAGGTGGTGCACGAGTTCGAGAAGGTCATTATCAAGGAGCAGGACTTCACCATCGAGGGGGGCAACATAGACCTCTTCTACAACATGTTCAAGGACGACCCGGACATACAGATACCCATGGTCTGGTGGGACTACACCACCGAGGACGTACTTACCATGGAGAGGATAAGCGGCACGCCCATAGACGAGGTTGCGCGGATAAGAGACAAGGGTGTGGACATAAAGAAGGTCGCGGTAAAGGGGATAGAGCTCTTTTTCAGGCAGGTCTTCGATTACGGCGTATTCCACGCCGACCTCCATCCGGGCAACATCTTCGTGAGGGACGACGGCGTGATAATCTATCTCGACTTCGGGATTATCGGGAGGCTCGACAGGGGGGTCAGGAAATACCTCGCCTCCATGCTCTACTACCTCATCAAGAAGGATTATTACAGGATGGCCCTTGTGCACAGGGACATGAAACTTATCGACGAGGACGTCGACATCTACGAGTTCGAGGATACGCTCAGGGATATCTCCGAGCCTATCTTCGGCAGGACGCTGGAGCACATAAACATCTCGGCGCTCCTTATGAAACTCATCCATACGGCGCGGCGCTTCAACATGAGGCTCCAGCCCAACCTCCTGCTCCTGCAAAAGTCCATGGTTATAATCGAGGGCGTGGGTAGGCAGCTCTACCCGGAGATCAACATGTGGGACGTGGCCGGGCCGCTTGTTACGAAATGGATGATAAAGGAGAAATTTTCACCGAAGGCATTATATGAAAAAGGCACGCGCGGCGCCGAAGACCTCATGGGGGCCGCCCTTGATATACCCGTCAATATGAACAGCCTCATCACAAAGGCCCTCAAGGACGAGATAAGGATAGGTTTTGTTCACCACAGGCTCGATGAAGTGGCCGCCGGGCTCGACTCTGCGGGCAGGCGCGTGGCAGGTGGTTTTCTGGCGGGTTCTATCGTGGTGGCTTCGGCCCTTGTGGCGGTATTCGCCGGCGACGGCGGGGTGGAACTCCTTGGGGTACCGGTGGTTAGCGTCGTAGGTTTTATCCTGGCCCTTGTGCTCGGGGTATGGGCGTTTGCGGGCAGGGCAAAGAGGTAGCCCGCCTCTGGCGGCTTTTAGCGGCAGGTAAACCCCCCATGTAGAATGGGCTGTCACAAAGAGAGAATAATGGACGAAAAAAAGGGAAAAAAGACGACCCACTTCGGCGAGGAGGTAATCCCCGAGGAGGAGAAAGAGGGCAGGGTCAGGGAGGTCTTCGATTCAGTGGCCCCCAAGTACGACCTCATGAACGACCTTATGAGCCTTGGCACCCACAGGTTGTGGAAGAGGATGGTGGCTTCCGAGACCCGTCTCCGCGAGGGTGAGAGCGCCATAGACGTTGCCGGGGGCACAGCCGACATAGGCATACTCCTGGCCGGGCGCGTGGGCGGGGCTGGACGCGTGGTAGTCTACGACATTAACGGGGGCATGCTCTTAAAGGGCAGGAAGAAGTGCGTGGACAGGGGTTTCCTTAATAATATAAAATTCGTACAGGGCAACGCCGAGGCCATCTCCTTTGTTGACAATACCTTTCACGCGGCAACCGTTGGCTTTGGCATAAGGAACGTAACGCACCTCAAGGAGGCGCTAAAGGAGATGACGAGGGTCGTGAAGCCTGGCGGCAGGGTCGTGTGCCTGGAGTTCTCGCACGTCAAAGACCCGCTGCTTGCCAGACTCTACGATATCTATTCCTTCAAGTTCATCCCCGCCGTTGGCGAAGCCGTTACGGGAAACCGGGACGCCTACGTCTATCTCCCCGAGTCCATAAGAAAGTTTCCTCCACAGGAGGAGTTCAAGGCGATGATGGAGGAGGTGGGGCTTTTCAGGGTCCGCTACCGTAACATCATGGGTGGTGTGGCGGCCATACATACGGGCACCAAGGTCTGACGCGCAAGGGCGTTGCAACGGACTTGAAGGCGTCAGTAAAAATCAACGGGACGGTTTTTTATGGCTGAGAAGAAAAAAATACTCGAGAGGCTCAAGGAGATTGGTTTGAAGGGGACGGCCTTCACGCTCAAGGCCACCCCCGTCTTTATGGAGGCCATAGGCGTGGGCGCCTTTCTGGCCTGCATAGTGGAAAAGAACCCGGCATTGAAGAAGAGGCTCGCGGAACTCGACGGCAAGGTCTTTTTGTTCGAGGCCAGGGATATAAAGAAAAAATTCTTTCTCCGTATAGAGGGGGGAGAGATAAAGGTGTCGCTTCACCGGGCTCAAAGTCCCGATGTAACCATGAGCGGTGATGTAAAGGTCCTCTTTGACGTCTTTACGGGCAAAGCGGACCCGGATACGGTATTCTTTTCGAGGAAGTTGGAGATAGAGGGGGATACGGCCTCGGCGATACACCTGAAGAACATCCTTGCCACACTATCGTAGGAACCCCCGGGTTTGGAACCCCAGGGAAAAAACCTGACCGCCGTCCCGGCGTAAAGGTCATTTAAAGACGATCTTTTTTATGTTCTTGGCCTGTATCCTGAAAGTGCCGAAACTCGTGGCCCCGGCGAAGTTGGCGTCCTTGTCAAAACTTATGGCCACGACGCCGCCGTTTTTGAGCGTGACCTGAAAGTCCTTTTTATTCCCCTCGGCGCTCCCGGTGCCCGAGATTTTTTTTACCTTCTCAAAGCCTATGGTGACGATGCCCTTGCCCCTTGAGCCGGTAAAATAGGTCTTGCCCTCCCAGGTGACGTTCGCCAATTTCGTGGAAATGCCCTGAACGTCGGTTACCGTGGCCCTGAAGTCTATGTCAGGAATCGGTACCTCGGGCCCGGGCGCGGCGCCCATGCCCGTTAAGAGAATCCAGAAAAAGAGGGCGGGTACTATCCATAGAGTTTTTTTGTTCATCATTATCGGTTGCCTCGGTTTATTCCGTACTCTTAAGCGTTATTATTATTGAGGCACTAAGAGAAAATGTCAAGGCAAAGCTTATTTGCGCCGCCCGCCCCCGTGGCTCTTCCGGGCCAAATAATTACTTGACCTCAGGGCGGAAAAGTCCTTATATAGATATTGGATTGGATATGATGGAGGAAGTAAAAAAGAGGCTCAAGGGCGCGCAAACGCCCGTCTTTCTCACCGGCGCCGGGGTATCCGCCGAGAGCGGTGTTCCTACCTTCAGGGGGGAGGAGGGCCTGTGGCGTAATTTCAGGCCAGAAGACCTCGCCACACCGGGCGCCTTTAAAAGAGACCCCTGGCTTGTATGGCAGTGGTACGACTGGAGGAGGAAGATACTTTCAGGTGTAAAACCCAACGCCGCGCACGAGGCGCTCGCAAGGATTGAAAAAGAGAAAGGGGCCGGACGGGTCACCATCATAACCCAGAACGTGGACGGGCTTCACCAGGCGGCGGGAAGTGTGAATGTACTCGAACTTCATGGCTCCATATGGAAATTAAGGTGCGTCAAATGCGCCGCCGTCATTGAGGATAGGACCGTCGGGCTTACAGAGGTCCCGGTATGCGCCTGCGGAGGGCTTTTGAGGCCCGGTGTGGTCTGGTTCGGCGAGGCGCTCCCCGAAGAGGTCTTTAGGGCGGCCCTTAACGCGGCCGCGAGAGCGGACTTTATGATGGTCATAGGCACATCGGGGGTCGTCCAGCCTGCCGCCTCTCTCGCGTTCAAGGCAAAGCAGGCCGGGGCATACGTCGCCGAGGTAAACCCCGAGTCCACCCCTCTTTCGTCTGTCATGGACGCGGTCCTCAAGGGTAGTGCGGGGGCCATTTTGCCGGCGCTACTTTAGACGCCCGTAAGCGCCGCTATTAAATATAGCCTTGGTTCACCTTATACTGTATAATACGGCGGTAAAGTTTTTCGGTTGTTTTTTGGCTTAAAAAAATTTCAAGGAGGAGACTTTGAAGGTTTTTACAAGTTCCATCAGGGTTAAGACGGCAGGCAAGACCGAGGAGATAAATATCACCGACCAGGTGGAGGCGACGGTACTGGAAAGCGAAATATACGAAGGCATGGCGCTTGTCTCAACGGGGCATACCACCACTTCGGTCTATCTTAATTACGCCGACCCTGACCTGAACGAAGACCTTCAGGATGTTTTAAGGGAGATAGTCCCGGACAAATCCACCTACAGGCACAACAAGGGTGAGTTCGGAAAGAACGCCGACGCCCATATAAAATCCCTTCTTATCGGCCACGGCGTGACGCTGCCGGTGACAAGGGGCAGGCTCGCCCTTGGCGAGTGGCAGACCATATATTTTTCCGAGTTCGACGGCCCGAGAACGAGGCTCATATCAATAAAGGTAATGGGGCTTAAGCGCGAGGAGATAAGCGGGTAGAAGGGGCCACCCGGGTTTTTTATTATGAGGGTCGTAGGCGGCGAGTTGAGGGGAAGGCGTCTTGCCAGGTTCAGGGGGACGAGCATAAGGCCCACTTCCGACAGGGTAAGAGAGGCGGTCTTTAACGTCATAGCCGCCAGGGTTTCCCCCTGCGGGTTAAAGGGCGTGCTCGACCTTTTCGCCGGCACCGGCGCCATGGGCATCGAGGCGCTGAGCAGGGGCGTTGAGTCGGCGGTCTTCGTGGATAAATCCGCCGGGGCTGTCTCGGTTATAAGGCGTAACCTCGAAGCCTTCGGAGTTGCGGCCCGCGCAAGGGTCATCAAGGCCGAGGTGAAAGACGCAGTCCGTTCTCTCGCCAAAGTTTCGGCGCGCTTCGACCTTATCTTTATAGACCCGCCCTATAAGTCTTCACTGACAGAACAAACCCTTGACGAAATCGAGAAAGCGGGCCTTTTAAGACCGGGCGGACTTATAGTCGCCGAGGTCTCGAAGAGGGCTCCTCTTGAGCCGGTAGAGCGGGGTTTCAGACTCCTTGACGAAAGAAGATACGGAGAGACGTTAATATATTTTTTCGGCCTCTGAATGGGTTTTTAAGGCGGACGATTTTTGCGGATAACTTTTAAGGAAGATATTTGAATGGCCAGGCATATTGCCATATACCCCGGCACCTTTGACCCCATAACACGGGGGCACCTCGATATTATCCAGAGGGGGCTGAATCTCTTCGACGCCCTCATAGTGGCCGTGGCCGAATCCACGTCGAAGAAGACGCTCTTCGACGTATCCGAAAGGCTCGACATTATCAGGAGGGAGACGAAAAGCTTTAAGAACCTCAAGGTGGAGAGTTTCAATACCCTCCTCATAGACTACGCGAGGCAGAAGAAAGTGAAGACGGTTTTAAGGGGCTTGCGCGTTATCTCGGATTTCGAGTACGAGTTCCAGATGGCCCTTACCAACAGGAAACTCGCACCGGGCATTGAGACGGTATTCATGATGACCGCTGAAAATTACGCCCCCATAAGTTCGAGGTTCATAAAGGAGATTGCGAGGCTCGGTGGAGATACCAGGGCCTTTGTCTCTCCCCGTGTTTCGAGGAAGTTGAAGGAAAAATTTTCAAAAGAGGGTGCTGGAAGGGGGAAGAAAAGATGATAAGGCTTTCAAGGAGGCTCGACGGTCTTGAGGAATCGGTAACGCTCGCCATTACCGCCAGGGCAAAGGCCCTGAAGGCCGCCGGGCGCGATGTCGTGGGTTTCGGCGCAGGCGAGCCCGACTTCGACACGCCGGATAATATCAAGGACGCCGCCATAAGGGCCATACGCGAGGGCCGCACAAAGTACACACCCGTGGCGGGACTCCCGGAGCTCAAGGACGCCGTAATAGAAAAATTCAAGAGGGACAATAACCTCGATTATTCAAGGGACGAGATAATAGTCTCCTGCGGCGGCAAGCACTCTCTGTATAACCTTTTCAACGTGCTCCTTAACGAGGGGGACGAGGTGGTGATACCGGCCCCTTACTGGGTCTCATACCCGGCGATGGTAAAACTCGCGGGCGGCACGCCCGTCATAGTCAACGCTGCAGAGGGGCAAGGTTTCAAGATAACGCCCGGGGAGCTTTCGTCGAGCATTACGGGGAAAACCAGGGCCGTTATAATAAACAGCCCGTCCAACCCCACGGGGGCCGCCTATACGGCCGAAGAACTCGCCGGGCTTGCTGAGACGGCCCTTGAAAAGGACGTCCTCATTATCTCCGACGAGATATACGAAAAGATAACCTACGACGGTTTTTCTTCGTCCTCCATAGCGACTGTCTCTGAAGAGGTACGCAAAAAAACCGTTATCGTAAACGGCGTTTCAAAGGCTTATTCCATGACGGGCTGGAGGATCGGGTACACGGCCGGCCCCGTTGAGATAATAAAGGCCATGGGCAGGATCCAGAGCCAGTCCACGTCAAACCCCTGTTCAATAAGCCAGTGGGCGGCCATCGAGGCCCTCCGGGGGCCACAGGACTCTGTGGAGGCCATGGTCAGGGAATTTTCCCTGAGAAGGGACGCCATGGTGAAGGCCTTGAACTCCATAGACGGCGTCAAGTGCCCCAAGCCCCAGGGCGCCTTCTATGTCTTTCCCGATTGCTCGGAATATTTCAAGAAGAGTTTTAAGGGTGGAGTAATGGGCGGCTCGGTAGGACTTGCGGCCTATCTCCTCGACGAGGCCGGCGTGGCCGTCGTGCCGGGCATCGCCTTTGGCGAGGATAGATGCCTGAGGCTCTCTTACGCGATAGCCCTCGACAATATTACCAAAGGTGTGAAGAGGATAAAAGAGGCGCTTGAGTCTCTTGAATAACCGGTTGCCCAAGTCGGCCCTTTTGATATCCTTGAAAGGGTTTAAGTTAGTCCTCTTTAAAAATCTCGGCCTCAAAGACCAGAATCCTTGCCCCTCTTTTCCAGCAGCCGGGAGCGAGCCCGGCCTTCAGGCACGTCTGGTCCAGAAAGGTCTCCCTGTCAAATCCATGTTCCACCGCTACCTGGGGCAGGAGCACGCCCCTGGCAGAGCCGTCTATTATATAGATGCCGTGGCGGCCCACCTCTATCTCGTTTACGTCCTTTATCTCCCTCAAAGGGGAGAGCACCGATATTTCAATCTCAACGGACTTTAATTCCCCGGCCTCAAGGGGTGGGAACCTGGGGTCCATAAAGGCCGCGGAGACGCTCATCTCCTGTACCTTTTCATATAACGGCTCGTCGGAGGTGAAAACACCGATACACCCGCGGAGCATTCCGCTGTTGTGGAGTGTTACGAAGAGGCCGCGGTGTTCATTGAGGGCTCCGCTCTTTAACGCCTCTTCCTCAACGGCGTCAGCCGGGTCAGGGGCCTTGAGGAGTTTTTTTTCTATGGCCCTTCTTGCGAGCCTGAGCAGTATTTTTTTTTCTTCTTTTGTAAGGGGCATGAGTTCAGGGGTTGAAAAATTCCGGGCCTGTTTGTTTTTTTAATATTTATATACTATCATATTATAACAGCACAAAAAAAGATTTGAATTGAAAGGACATGTCGATGGAAGGGGAAAATACGGCTTTGAAAAAAGAGTTAAGGGCGCTCTTGAAGGAAAAGAACGCCATCATGCTCGCCCACAACTACCAGCGCGACGAGGTGCAGGAGGCCGCTGACATTACGGGAGACTCTCTGGCGCTGTCCCAGGCGGCGGCCGATTCGGACGCCGAGGTGATAGTCTTTTGCGGGGTCCACTTCATGGCCGAGAGCGCGGCCATACTATCGCCTCAAAAGACGGTGATACTGCCGAGGCTCGACGCCGGGTGCCCCATGGCCGATATGATAACGCCTGAATTTCTCGAGATGGAAAAGCAAAAGAGACCCGGCGTGCCCGTGGTGGCCTATGTCAACACCAGCGCCGGTGTAAAGGCCCTCTCGTACATATGCTGCACATCGGCCAACGCCGTAAGGGTCGTCGAGTCCCTCGACGCCGAAGAGGTCTACATGATACCGGACAAGAACCTCTCCCACTACGTGTCCCTCAAGGCGCACAAGAAGATGGCGTGGTGGGACGGCTATTGTCCCACCCACGAAAGGCTCACGTTGAATGATGTAGAGAAGGCGAGGAAAGCCAACCCCGGGAGCGTATTCGTCTGCCACCCGGAGTGCAGGCCCGAGGTCATCGAGGCCGCCGACCACGTCTGTTCCACGTCGGGCATGTACAAGTTCGCGCGCGAGACGGACGCCAAGACGATTATCATCGGCACGGAGATGGGCATACTCTACAGGCTCAAGAAAGAAAACCCCGGGAAAAAATTCGTACTCCCCTCAAAGGGGCTCATATGCCCCAACATGAAACTCACCACCCTCGAGGACGTGGTTGAGAGTTTGAGGGATATGAAAAATGTCGTGACTGTGGACGAGGATGTACGGGAAAAGGCCAAAGAGGCGCTTGACAGGATGCTCGCCGTGCCGAGGGATTAGTAGCGGCGGGAGGATCAGCTTGAGGCGGCCTTTTTTTTGTAGACCTCAAGACCCGTTACGCAGACGGTGAGCCAGAAGAGCCCCCCGGCGAAACCCGCGAGAATGTCGCTCAAGTATTGCTCCTGCAGGTATATCCTGCTCATGCCGATTAGGAAGACGAGGAAGGCCGAGGCCGTGGAGATAAATATCCTGAGCCTCCATGACCGGAGGTCCCGGATTACAAGGTAGGTTATCATGCCGTACATGACCACCGACATCATGGCGTGGGGACCGGGGAAACCCCACCCCCAGGGCTCAATAACGGGGGTCCCGGCAAGTGGCCGCGGCCTCCTGAAGGCCGCCTTCATTATGAAGACGAGTACGCCCCCGCCCGCTACGGCCGAGAGATAACCGAAGATATCCACGCCCCGTCTTTTTACGATAAGCACGAAGACGGCAACGAGGCTTACGGCGAGTATCATCGCGTTGCCGCCGAGCCCTGTTATTACCATCATCACCGAGGTCACAAAAGGCGTACTGAAGTACAGGACCCGGTCAAGGACCCACCTGTCAACGAGCACAAGGGGGTCGCCTGTGAGCACGTCTTCGGTTATGCCGCCGAAGACCCAGACGAAGACTCCCGAGAGTATTATCCCCACGGTAAGGTGAAGCCCGAGGTAGCCCCGCGGGGAGAGCCTCTCCATGATAAAGGAGATAATCGCGGGGTGGCGCTCAACAAACCCCTTCACAAGGGGTCTTTGCAAAAACCCTTCACCGGTTTGCCTGAGCCAGCTTATAATCTCGGTTTGCCTGCGCGCGGCTTTTCTGTAGACGTAATAAAAAGCCGCCGAGACTACGATGATAAAAAGTATAAAGACCCCGGTCCTTCCGGACCAGCGCTCTATGACGTGCCAGCTCTCGCCGAAAAAATAACCGAGCAGCGTAAAGGATACGGTCCATAGGACCCCGCCCGTAACATTATAGAAGAGGAATCTCGGGTAATCCATCTTGAGCATGCCAGCGGCAAAGGGCGCCATGGCGCGGAAGAACCCTATGAACCTGCCGAAGAAGATGGTCTTGCCGCCGTGGAGATGAAAGTACGCGGTGGCCCTGTCGATGTGCTTTTCCTTTATGAAGAAGAGCCTCTTGTGCTTCTTGAAATACCCGCCCCCGATGGCCTTGCCGAAAGAATACCCCACGCTGTCTCCGAGTACGGCCCCAAGGGCTATGACCCAGATGCTGTCGCCGAGGTCGAGATACCCCTGTGAGGCGAGAAACCCGGCAAGCACCACGGTCGTCTCGCCGGGAATGATAAGGCCCACAAAGGCCGAACTCTCCAGAAAGGCGGCCATGAAGAGGATGAGATATCCCCAGTTGCCAAGGAGCGTTATCGTATTGAAGAGTGTGTCGAATAACGACAGGCTGAATGTGTCCATTTACTTCAAGCCTCTGAGTGGTTAACCTGCATGTATGAATATAACTCCATATGGACCCTATTTGAATATTTTTTAAAGAACGGAATGTTCTTTTCTGCAAGGTTGAACACGCCGCCTTTTTCTGTTATAGTTGTCTTCAGGTATTCTTGCCGATGTTTGCCAGCCTTAGAGCACACTTATAAAAACAAGAGGATCTGATCCTTTTCCAAGGTGACTTGCGAAGCGCAAGGGCATTTTCCTGCAAGCGTCACGGCTTTTTTGATGCTCAAAAGGGGAGGATGTTATACGGCGTTACCCTCAGCTCCGGGCCTTGCTGGTCGGCAGGATCAATCTGGATAATTCCAACCGTATCTTACGTGTGTTAACGGATGAGAACGGGCCGGGCCTATGGACGTCTTCCCGGCGCCGCGATTCATCGGCGGTTGCACCGGTGTCAGATATTTGACTCCTTGATAATCAAGATACGGTGAACAGGAGACTGAGTCATGGGAGTTTTTTTGGTTGTTTAAGAGAATCATTAAACGCAAGTTCCTTAAAAAGTACTGGTCCTCCATATCCGCTCCGGCGACGATGATGTTGGGTTTTTCCGTCCTTGTGGGGGCGAGCGTGGGGCTCGCATATGTAATTTTCAGGTGGCTCATAAGTTTTTTTATAAAGTTTTTCTTTACCGACATCCAGGGTTATCTCTCCTATGTATTCGGACATTTTTCCATTATCCTCATCCCCGTCGCAGGCGCTATCCTTTTCAGTCCCCTGATCTACTACTTCTCCCGTGAGTCAAAGGGCCACGGCATTCCCGATGTCATCATCGCCATGGAGACGAAGGGGGGCAGGATAAGGCCCATAGTCGGGTTCATCAAATCTATTTCATCCGCTATTTGCATAGGCTCCGGAGGCTCGGCCGGGGCGGAGGGGCCCGTCGTGCAGATAGGGGCCTCCATTGGCTCGGCACTGGGGCAGTTATTCCACATGAGCGAAGAGAGGGTTAAAAACCTCGTGGCCTGCGGCGCCGCCGGCGGCATAGCCGCCGCCTTCAACGCCCCCATAGGCGGGCTCTTTTACGCGCTCGAGGTGGTCTTCAGGGATTTTTCCGCGAGGAGGATAAGCAACGTCGTATTGGCCTCGGTGTCGGCAAGTGTTGTTGCGGACATATTTCTCGGCAACGAGCGGCTCGTAACCCTTCCGTCCTATGCCATCCATAGTCCCGTTGAACTTCTCTTTTACATCATCCTCGGCATAATCATAATCCCCTTTTCCATCATCTTCATAAGGGGCTTCTACGGCATGGAGGACTACTTCGACAGGCTCAAGGTCCACGCTCTGTACAAGCCGGTCATAGGGGCCCTTCTGCTCGGTTTCATCGGTTTTTTCTTTCCCCAGGTCTTCGGTATCGGATATGAGAACATCAGGGGGGCTCTGAACTCCACCATTCCCTTCAGCCTCATGCTGATACTCATACCCCTTAAACTCCTCGCAGTATTCCTGACGCTGGGAAGCGGCGGTTCCGGCGGTCTCTTCACACCGTCGCTCGTGCTCGGCGCGCTCGTCGGGGGCGCCTTCGGGAGCGTCCTCGCCGTACTGTTCCCGCATATGGTGATTGAGCCAGGCGCCTACGCCCTCGTTGGCATGGCCGCTTTTTTCGCCGGAAGCTCGCGTGCGCCCATGACGGCTTTTCTCATATTGTTTGAACTGACGGGTGACTACTTCATGATACTTCCTCTTATGCTCGCCGTCGCAATCACCACTATAGGCGCCGAGTGGTTCCAGAAAGAATCCATAGACACCCTCAAAGTAGTAAGGCTCGGCATAAACCTCAACAAGGAAATGATACGCGACATCCTGGAGAGTATAAGGGTCAAGGAGATACTCGGCAAGGAGACCTCGTCGGTCAAGCCCTCGGCGACTATCGACGAGATAGTAACCGCCGTTGAAAAAGAGAACAGGGGCACCATAACCGTCGTGGACGACAACGGGGAGTTCCGGGGGATAATCCCCTTAAGCGAGATTATAACGATATTGAAGAACAAGGACGCGCTCATGTATGTAGTCGTGGCCGAAGACCTCGTCAAGGACGTCCCCTGCCTTGATGAGTCGGAGAGCCTCCAGGAGGCCCTGAGAAAATTCGTCGAGTCGGGCAGCGACGTGCTGCCTGTCATAAGGGTGGTGGACAGTTACAAGAAACTCTCCGGAATAATACTTAAGCACGATATACTTAGCGCCTACAGGCGCGAGATGTCTGTGAGAAAAGGATGATTTTGTAACGGGATAACCTTAAAGTCCCGGCTACGGAATAAGCTATTTTTAAAGACCTGTTGCGAGGTCCTTTGTGACAGAGACCCGGACAGGTGCACTGCTTTTATGTCCGGCCATCCTCTTTGGAGCGGCCTGTCTCCTTTCCGCCCTTCTTGCCCGGCCAGGGATGCCCGCCGTTCCCGCCGGGAATGATAAGGACCACAAAGGCCGGACTCTCCGAAAGACGTCCATTTGCTTCAAGTCCCTGAGTGGTTAACCCGCAAGTATGAATATAACCCGTACCGTGCCTGTTTGAATGTTTTTTAAGGGCAGAGCGTTGTCTCGCCCGAGGTTGAACCAGCCGCCTTTTTTTGCTATAGTTTACTTCAGATATTCTTGCCGACTTTTACCAGTCCTAAAGCACTCTTATAAAAACAACCCGGACCTCACCCTCCGGGCCGGCAAAATCAAATCAGATGATTCCAACCGTATTGTAACGAAAGAGAGATACGCCGGAGGTAAGGGTATGGACGTCTCCGAGGTGCTTTGTCCGCCGGGGTTGTAGGGCAAGCCGGAATCATCGGCGGCTTTACCGGGGCCGGGTATTTGACTCCTTGATATTCAAGGTACGGGGTGCAGGAGACCGAGTCATGGGAGTTTTTTTGATTGCTTAATAGAATCATAAAACACAGGCTCTTTAAAAAGCCCTGGTCCGCAATATTCGCGCCGGCGACGACGATGATGCTTTTTTCCGTCCTCGTGGGTATCGGCGTCGGCGCCAGCGCCGTCCTCTTCCGGTGGCTTATAAAATTATTCACGGTATTCTTCTTTGGGACCCTTCCGCACATCTTCTCCTTTATGGGCCAATATTCGGTAATCTTCATCCCCGCCATAGGCGCGGTCCTCTTCAGCCCTCTTATATATTACTTCGCGCGCGAGGCAAAGGGGCACGGTGTTCCCGAGGTCCTGGACGCCATGGAGACGAATGCAGGCAGGATAAGGCCGATTGTCGCTGTAATAAAATTCGCCGCATCGTCTCTATGCATAGGCTCGGGCGGGTCCGCGGGCAGAGAGGGCCCCGTCGTGCAGATTGGGGCCGCCCTTGCTTCAACCCTCGGGCAGAAGTTCCGGCTGAGCGACGATAAGATTAAAAACCTCGTGGCCTGCGGCGCCGCCGGCGGCATCGCGGCTACCTTCAATGCGCCCCTGGGGGGGCTCTTTTTTGCTCTCGAGGTGGTCTTAAGGGATTTTTCCACAAGGAGGATAATCAACGTCGTAATCGCCGCGGTAACGGCAAGCGTTACGGCGAGGGTATTCCTGGGCGACGAAATCTTCGTTCTGGTCCCGCCCTATTCTATCCACAGCCCCGTGGAATTGATCTTTTACATCGGTCTCGGGATTGTGCTCGTTCCATTCTGTATCCTCTTTATCAAGGGGCTCTACGGCATGGAGGACTTTTTTGAGAAGATGAAGGTCCATGAACTCTACAAGCCGGTCATAGGGGCCCTTGTGCTCGGTTTCATCGGCTTTTTCTTTCCCCAGGTCTTCGGCGTTGGTTATGACAATATAGTGGGTGCGCTTAACGTCACCATGTCCTTTAAGTTGCTTCTGCTCCTCGTGCCCCTTAAACTCCTGGCTGTATGCCTGACGCTTGGCAGCGGAGGCTCCGGGGGAGTCTTCGCGCCCTCGCTCGTAGTCGGCGCGCTCATAGGCGGGGCCTTCGGCACAACGCTGTCCTGGGCCTTCCCTTCCATGGGGATAGAGCCGGGCGCCTACGCCCTCGTGGGCATGGGCGCGTTTTTCGCCGGGGGCGCGCGCGCCCCCATGACGGCCTTTCTCATAATATTCGAACTTACCGGGGATTACCTCATAATACTGCCCCTTATGCTCGCCGTCGTAATCACCACCGCTATCTCCGACAGGGTCTTCCCTGAGTCCATCTATACGCTCAAACTCATAAGGCGCGGCATAAACACCAGGAAGGAGACGATACGCGACATCCTGGAGAGTATAACGGTCAAGGAGATACTCGGCAAGGAGACCTCGTCGGTCAAGCCCTCGGCGACTATCGACGAGATAGTAACCGCCGTTGAAAAAGAGAACAGGGGCACCATAACCGTCGTAGACGACAACGGGGTCTTCCGGGGGATAATCCCCTTAAGCGAGATTATAACGATATTAAAGAACAAGGACGCGCTCATGTATGTAGTGGTGGCCGAAGACCTCGTCAGGGACGTCCCCTGCCTTGATGAGTCGGAGAGCCTCCAGGAGGCCCTGAGAAAATTCGTCGAGTCGGGCAGCGACGTGCTGCCTGTCATAAAGGTGGTGGACAATAAGAAGAAACTCGCCGGAATAATACTCAAGCACGATATACTTAGCGCCTACAGGCGCGAGATGTCGATCAGAAAATGATGATTTTGTAACGTTAAGGCCCGGGTACGGAAGAAGCGCTCTTTAAAAGACCTGTTACGAGGTCCTTTATGACAGAGACCCAGATAGGTGCACTGCTTTTATGCCTGGCCATCCTCTTTGGCGCGGCCTATCTCCTTTCCGCCCTTCTTGCCCGGGTAAGGATACCCGCCATCCTCGCCGCCCTCTTTGTGGCCATGGCCGCGCACTATACACCCCTTAACGGACTTCTCCTTGGCGGCCCTCTCGCAGGGTCCTTCTCCTTTCTCGCCCAGCTGGGCGTACTTTTTCTTCTCTTTTATATCGGCCTCCAGATAGATTTAAAGGAGATGAGGGGCCTCTCCGTTGACATCATCTGGTGCACGGCCCTCAATACCGTGGTCCCCTTCCTCCTCGGCACGGCCGTAATGCTCGGCCTCGGCTACGGGTGGCTCATAGCCTTTGTCATAGGGGTCACGAGGATGCCCACAGCCGAGGCGGTCATAGTCCCCATACTCGACGAGTTCCAGTTGATACGGACCCGCGTGGGAGGGTTCATCGTGGGGGCGGGTGTGCTTGACGATGTAATCGAGGTATTCCTCATAGCCTTTGTCTCCGTCTGGATAGGCGAGAGGGCGACTTCGGCCGTGGCCGGTTCTTTTGTCGAGAGCGAGGTCCTGGGCATCCTCGCATCCATAATAATATTTCTTGTAATGGCGTGGCTTTTTTACCGGTGGCTTGCCCCGGTCCTCGGCAGACTCCTGCCGCGAAGGCCACACAACCTCATCATGCTCGCAATGCTCATACTCCTTGGTTTCGGGGGCTTTTCGGAATACGCGGGGCTGGGCTCGGTGGTGGGGGCGATTATAGCCGGTGTCGTCATGCGGCCCGTATTCAACTCCATGGCGCTTGTGGGCGAGCAGGCCACCCAGACGGTCCAGTCCATGAGTTACGGTTTCTTCGGCCCCGTCTTTTTTTTCTGGGTGGGGCTGAGCGTTGACCTCGAAGGCATGTTCAAGGCCCCGGTCCTGGTTATACTCTTATTTCTCGCCGCTTTTTTTGGTAAACTTATAGGGGTCTTTATTATGGTGCCCATGAAAAGGATTACCGTACGCGAGGCGTGGACCATCGGCGTGGGGTTAAACGCAAGGCTGACGACGGGGATTATAGTCGCCCAACTCCTCCTTGACGCTAAAATAATCGATGTGCACCTTTTTACGGCCATTGTGGCTGCGGCTTCATTCTCAACCGTCGCCGTCCCTCTTCTGTTTACGGTCATCGGGCGCCGCTGGGGGGAGGAGTTGAGAAGACAAGTTTAACCTTATTACGGGGAAGGAGAAAAAAAGATGACGGACGGGGAAAGACCGGTTCTCCTGTGCCTGGACCTCGAGCCCGGCTCAGAGGGCCTCGCCCTCAGGGGCGCCGGGTACGCGGAGCGGCTCGGCCGGCCGCTCCATCTCCTCTATGTGCTTCCGGAATCGAGCGTGGAGACAGAGGAGAGCGCCGTTAATAGGCTCGAAGCAGTCGCGGCGGCCGTTGGTACTGCCGGAGTAGTGGCGGTCCGCCGCGGCCGGGTTGAGGAGCGGATTGTGGAATATATCAAGGAAAATGGCGTCGAGATGGTAATCCTCGGCCACAGGCACAGGGCGCGGCGCGAAAGGGTTTACGTGGGCAGCACCACAAAGACGGTGATATCTCTGGCGCCGGGACCAGTGCTTGTAGTCCCCATCGACGGTGAGAGGGAATAGACCTTATGGCGGAGAAAGAAACCTTGCAATATGGTCCCGGGGACTGGCACGCCCTTGAGCCGGATGTCGTAACGGGACGGCTGAAGAGCGACCCCATCAAGGGGTTGAGTACAGCCGAGGCACAGAGGCGTCTTGAAGAGTACGGCCCCAACCACCTCGAGGAGAAAAAGAAGACCCCCTGGTACGCCGTCTTTTTCCGGCAGTTCACCGACGTCCTCATCTTAATACTCTTTGCCGCCGCGGCCGTCGCCTTTGTTATCGGCGAGACGGCCGACTCCGTAACCATACTCCTTATAATATTGCTTAACGGCATACTCGGTTTTGTTCAGGAGTGGAAGGCCGAGCGCGCCATAGAGGCCTTGAAGAAGATGCTCTCTCCGAGATGCCGCGTAATCCGTGACGGGAGGGAGATGGAGATAGACGCGCTCGAGGTGGTCCCCGGAGACCTGGCCGTCCTTGAGATAGGGTTCCGGGTGCCCGCGGACATTCGGCTTGTCAAGGCCGTCAACCTCAAGGCGGATGAGTCGGCCCTTACCGGAGAGTCGGAGTCTTCGAACAAGTCCGTTGAGCCGGTTAATAAAAAGACAGGTATAGCCGAGCGCCGTCCCATGGTGTGGATGGGCACGACGATTACCAACGGAAGGGGCACGGGCGTAGTCGTTGCCACGGGCATGAATACGGAGTTCGGCAGGATAGCGCAACTCACCCAGACAGTCGGCGCCGAGACGACGCCGCTTCAAAAAAAGCTCGCCGTCCTCGGAAAGCAGCTCGGCGTCTTCTCAGTGGCCGTATCCGTGATCGTGGCCGCAACGGGGTATCTCTTCGGCAAGCCTCTTCTTGAGATGTTTTTGACGGGTGTTTCGCTGGCCGTCGCCGTTGTCCCTGAAGGTCTCCCGGCCGTCGTCACCATTACCCTCGCCCTGGGCGTGAGGTCGATGGTGAGAAGGCGCGCGCTTTTGCGCAGACTTCAGGCTGCTGAGACGCTCGGCGCCGCCACTGTAATCTGCACCGACAAGACGGGCACCCTTACGCAGAACGAGATGACCGTTCAAAGGGTGTGGCTGCGCTCCGGCGAGGTGGAGATAACGGGCGTTGGTTACGACCCGGCGGGCCATTTCACCTCTGGCGGTGAAAAGATAGACTACAGGGACCGCGGGGACCTTGTAGAGCTCCTTGACGCGGGGCTTCGCTGTACACACGCGCGGCTTAACAAGGACGAAGAGGGCTGGCACGCCCTCGGCGAGCCCACGGAGGCGGCCCTCGTGGTGGCCGCATACAAGGCATGGCTCCAGCCCGAAGAGCCGGTCCATACTGTAAGCGAGTTCTCGTTCAACTCCCGGCGAAAGAGGATGACGGTAATAGAGCACCGCCCTGAAGGGCGTATCGCCTTTGTAAAGGGCGCGCCCGAGGTCATCATTGAGCGCTGTACGAGGATACTTGACGGCCATCTGGAAAGGGATATGACCGGGAAGGACAGAGAGGCCGCCTCCATCGCCTATGAGGAGATGGCCGGGGTGGGCTTAAGGACGCTGGCCCTGGCGCGGCGCACCCTGCCAGAGGGCATCCCCCTTAACGACGAGGACGTGGAAAGAGAGCTTACGCTGCTGGGCGTAGCGGGCATTATCGACCCGCCGAGGCCCGAGGTCCCCGGGGCCGTGAGGCTTGCGTACAGCGCCGGGATAAGGCCCATAATGATAACGGGTGACGCCCCGAAGACGGCCTTTGCCATCGGAAAGAGGATAGGGCTCAGGGCGGATAAGGTTTTGGGCGGCGCGGATATCGACTCCATGGACGACCACGCCCTCGGCGAGGCCCTTGCCGGGGAAGCGATCTTCGCGCGTACCACCCCGGAGCACAAGCTCCGTATCGTTACGCTGTTGCAGTCCATGGGACACGTCGTGGGGATGACGGGCGACGGGGTAAACGACGCCCCGGCTTTAAAGAAGGCCGACATAGGCATTGCCATGGGGCTTCGGGGCACCGACGTGGCCAAGGGCGCCGCGGACATGATACTTACAGACGACAACTTCGCCTCCATAATAGGCGCTGTGGAGGAGGGGAGGCGCCAGTACAACAATATACAAAAATTCGTCCGCTACCTCCTGTCTTCCAACACCGGAGAGGTTGTCGCAATATTCGTCAATATAATCCTCGGCGGCCCCCTTATACTCCTGCCAGTTCAGATACTTTGGATGAACCTCGTTACCGACGGCATGACAGCCGTGGCCCTGGGCCTTGAGCCCGCTGAAAAGGGCATCATGGACAGACCCCCCAGGGCGGCAGGGGAGCCCGTCCTCGACAGGAGGGGCATAGTCATGATAGTCCTTCTCGGGGGGTATATCGGCTTCGGCACGCTCTGGCTCTTCCACCATTACATGTCCGTCGGCCATGAAAACGCCCTTGCCGTGGCCCGGACCGTATCCTTCACAGGGATAATACTCCTTGAGAAGATGAACGTCTTCAACTACCGGGCGCTCTTCGACCCCATCTACGTCATCGGGTTTTTGACCAACCCCTGGGTCCTCGGGGCCTGGACTTTTACGGTTGCCCTCCAAGTCTTTGCCGTTTATACGCCCTTCATGCAGAATGCCCTCCACACCGTTCCGCTTGGAGGGGGTGACTGGCTGTTGATGTTCATGGTGGCCGCACCCGTATTTATACTCGCCGAACTCGTAAAATGGTTGAATTGGAGGAGGGGACGTAAAAACAGGGCAACCGGCGCTCAGCACGGCAACCCTGAAGTGTGAAGGCCTCATGCGCCGGCGTTAGTTGAAGACGAGGCCTTTGAGCCTCCGGATGCGCCCCAAGTAGTTTTTTCCCGGAGAGGCCCTTTCCTTTAGTGAGCCGTTCCCCCCCCGGACCTATCCCCTGTGGTCTTTGTTTGCCATTGAGAGAGTAAAATTATTCAGGCGGATATGGCGGGCGGATTTTACGGCGTGCCCATGGGTTGGTATGAAGATGGGAAAAAATAAGGGCCTGCGGGAAATGCAAAAAAAACTTTTGAGGGAAGCGGGGTTACGGTAAATTGACAGTACCGCGGGGCCGGCCCGTCAAAGGCGGCCGGTGTTAAATTTCAGCCGCCGGAAAAAGCGCGCCCCATGGCTCGTTTTCTTTGAGTAAATCATAAATGTTTTTCTTTGCTTGACAAGACGATTTATTTTAGTATATTATCCCCTCTAATCCAAGTGACATTTTTTATATCTGAAGTTTCCATTCATATCTCTTGCTCTATTCAAGCAGGTAGAAGGGTTCAGTATCGAAGGCAGGATTTCGGTGTCTGTGTAGTATAGAGGGGTTTTTTTTCCCTTGAACCACAGGGGAAGTCGTTGGAATGGCCAGGCCCTTAACACTTTAAGAAAACCATACTGCCTATATGAAACTTAAAAACCTTATCATAGCAGCCGTTGTCTTTGTCATAGCCTTTGGTGTGGGCTACGGCATAAACGCCGCCTTTCTTACCGACCTCGCCCCAGTTCAGCCCATTAATTTCAGCCACAAGATACACGCAGGTGACAATTCGATTCCATGCATGTACTGTCATTCCTATGTCTACAGGTCCAGGGTCTCCGGTGTGCCCAATGTACAGAGGTGCATGGGGTGCCATAAGATTATAAAGACTGATTCTCCCGAGATAAAGAAACTCACGTCGTACTGGGACAAGAAGGAGCCGATTCCGTGGATAAAGGTTCACAACCTCCCGGACTATGTCTACTTCCCCCACAAGAGGCACATCAAGGCGGGGCGCGTATGCAGCGACTGTCACGGCGACGTGGCGTCCATGCCTCGTATAAAGCGGGTGTCGTCGCTCAAGATGGGATGGTGTCTGAAGTGTCATGCGAAGTACGAGGTGAAGAACGGCTATGATTGCTGGACCTGCCACATTTAGCGCTGTTGCGGTTTTTGAGAGATAACTGACGGGCAAATAGACTGCATAGACAAAAGAAAAGGGCCTGAGACGGGTAGAGATGAAACGGAGAGACTTCCTTAAATATATAGGCGCAGGCGGCCTGGGCACGGCCCTCGGGATATTTTTCGGCAAGAAGTCAGCCCCGCCCGGCGCCAATCTCATACCATACCTGATCCCCCCAGAGGACCTGATTCCGGGCGTGGCTTCATGGTTTTCGAGCCTCTGCACCCAGTGCGACGCCGGTTGCGGCACAATCGTAAGGGTGATGGAGGGGAGGGCCAAGAAGATCGAGGGCAACCCCAAGCACCCGGTAAACAAGGGAAAACTCTGCGCCAGGGGGCAGGCCTCACTGCAAGCCCTTTATAACCCCGACAGGATACAGGGGCCCATGAAGAGAACCGGCGAGAGGGGCTCGGGGAAGTTCAAGGAGATATCCTGGGACGAGGCCCTTAAGACGGTGGCCCGCCAGATCGGAGATATCAAGGAAAAAGACGGGGGCCAGGGGCTTTTTGTCCTAAGCTCCTCCCTTGGCGGCCATCTCGGCAAACTTATAGGGGATTTCACCAGGGCGTCCGGATCGTCCAATTACCTTCAGTACGAACTCTTCCAGCAGAGAAACCTCCAGTTCGCCAACAAGGCGTCCATGGGGATTCAAGCCATACCCCACTACGACATTGGGAATACGAAGTACCTCCTGAGTTTCGGGGCGGATTTTTCAAGCACATGGATATCCCCCGTTAATTACAGCTACGGGTACGGTGAAATGCGCCAGTCCGACCCCCGGAGGCGCGGCCGTCTCGTTCAGGTGGAGCCGCGCATGTCCCTTACAGGCGCCAATGCCGACGAATGGGTCCCGGCAAAGCCGGGCACTGAAGGCGTCCTGGCGCTGGCGATAGCCTACGCCATTGTGGAGGAGGGTTATTACAAGGGCTCTGACAGCGCAAGATGGAAGGCGGCGTTAAAGAAATTCAACCCCGGGGCCGCCTCGAAAATAACCGAAGTCGAAAAGAAAAGGATTTACCACATAGCGGAGGAGTTCGCCGGAACACGGCCGAGCCTTGCCCTGGCAGGTGAAACCCTCTCGTCCTACGAAAACGGCGTATCGGGCGTTGTGGCCGTGAATATACTGAACCACCTCGCCGGCAATCTCGGCGCAAAGGGCGGCGTAAGGCCCAACCCCGAGGACTTCCATACGTTAAAGGCAACGGGCGGGCTCGACTTCAAGAAGTCAATAAGGACGCTTGCGGAAAAGGCTTCGTCGGGCAAGGTCAAGGCCCTTTTAGTCTACAACACGAACCCTGTCTTTACTACGCCTGCTGAAGTCGGGCTTAACGGCTCTTTGGATAAAATCCCCTTCATAGCCAGTTTGGCGAGTTTCATGGACGAGACGACCGCTATGGCGGACATCATTCTCCCCGTCCATACCTCTCTCGAGGACTGGGGTGACGATATCGCTTCTCCCAGCGTGGGCGTGCCTGTCGCCACACTCATGCAGCCGGTGGTAAGCCCCTACTATGATACGCGTGGAGCCGGCGACATATTTTTGTCTCTCGCCGGTAGGTTGCGCAACGAAGCGGAAAGAACGGAAGTAAAGGGACTCTACAAGGACTTCTTCACCCCTTCCCTGACTGCGAAGAATTTTCAAGAGTACCTTAAGGGGGCGTGGAGAGATTTTTACAGGAAGGATAAGACGGCGGCCGCTTCTTCGCTTACCTTTGAAGGGTTCTGGAACGGGCTCCTGCGGGACGGCGGCTGGTGGCCGACGAAGAGACATTCCAGGAAGAAGATGGCGCTGACGGTTGGAAAGGTAAAGGGGCTTCTGCCCGCGGGGCAGGCGCCGTTCAAGGGGGACGAGAACGAATATCCCTTTTACCTCCTGCCTTATGCCCAGGCCGGTTATTACGACGGCAGGGGCGCCAACCTTCCCTGGCTCCAGGAATTGGCCGACCCCATGACGTCGGTTGTCTGGGGGAGCTGGGTGGAGATAAACCCGGCTACGGCAAAGAAACTCGGCATCAAGGAAGGGGAGCTGCTCTCCGTGGAGTCGCCTTACGGGCAGATAAAGGTCCCGGCCTATCTCTACGCCGGCATAAGGCCCGACACGGTGGCCGTGCCAATAGGCCAGGGGCACAGCATTTACGGCAGATATGCCAAGGACAGGGGCGCAAACCCCATAGAGATACTGCCGGCCGTATGGGACCGTGACTCAGGTGCCATGGCCTTAAATGTGACGCGTGTGAGTATCAAAAAAACCTCCGGCGCCGCGGACCTTGTGAAACTGGGGGCCTCTACAAATGATTACGGAAGGCCCATAGCCCAGACCATAACCCCCCATGAGTATCAAAAAATCAAAAAGGAGAAGGTTTAGGTGGCGGGTATCTTAGAGAAGATAAAAAAGCAGGTCGAGTCTTACAGGAGACCCGGTTATTATGAGAAGCTCGATTACCGCTGGACCATGGTGGTGGACATTGACAGGTGCAATGGTTGCGAGGCCTGCGTGGTGGCCTGCTACGCCGAGAACAATATGCCCACCGTGGGAAAGAAAGGCTGCAAGGACGGCAGGGCCTTTAACTGGTTAAGGATCGAAAGGTACGTAGTGGGCGAGTACCCGAACGTGAAGGTGAAGTTCATCCCTATCATGTGCCAGCAGTGCGACCGCGCACCATGCGAGGTAGGGTGCCCTGTTTACGCGACGTACCATAACCAGGACGGCCTTAACGTGCAGGTCTATAACCGTTGCGTTGGGACCTACACATGCGCCACGTACTGTCCCTATGACGTGCGCCGTTTCAACTGGTTCACCTATAAGAGGGAAAAGCCCCTTGACGAGCAGTTGAACCCCGATGTCACGGTTCGCGAGATGGGGGTCATGGAGAAATGCACGTTCTGCATACAGAGGATAAGGGTCGCAAAGGACACGGCCAAGGACGAGAAGAGAAAGGTTGGGGATGGTGATGTGCAGCCGGCCTGTGTCCAGTCCTGCCCCACGGGCGCCCTCAGCTTCGGGGACCTTAACGATCCCAAGTCCGTGGTCTCCAAACTGGCGAAGAACGAGAGAAAGTACAGGCTCCTCGAGGAGCTCAACACCTCTCCCTCAGTAATATACCTTAAAAGGGTAATGAAGGATGGCTCAACCACCGGGCATGAGTAAGCATAATTATAAGAACGCCAACAAGGACATCCTGGGCTTCATGACCAGGACCGGTCCGGTCTATTATGTAATACTGGGCTTCATGGCCGTTAGCGCCGTGTCGCTCTTTTTCGCCCCCTGGGCTTACCAGATATACAAAGGCCAGGGTGTGACGGGTCTGAACATGCCCGTCTTCTGGGGCGTCTACCTCGTTAACTTCGTCTTCTGGGTCGGGGTGGCGCATGCGGGAACGCTCATCTCGGCGATGCTCTACATAACCAAGACGCCGTGGCGCAGGTCCATAGCCAGGGGGGCTGAGACCATGACGCTCTTCGCCCTCGTTCTGGTTACGCTCTTCATATTTATTCACATGGGCCGTCCCTGGAATTTTTATTGGACCATGCCTTACCCGAACCAGAGGACCATCTGGGTCAACTTCGTCTCGCCTCTCATGTTCGACGTCTTCGCCATCAGCACGTACTTTACCAGCAGCGTCGTCTTTCTCTACTTCGGGATGATACCGGACCTCGCCTCCCTGAAGCACGATGCCACGGGGTGGAGGAAGTGGCTTTACACCAAACTGTCGCTGGGATGGCAGGGCACAGACAAACAGTGGTTTGTTCAGGGCAGGGCCACCATGTATTTTGCATCGTTCATAATGCCGCTCGTCGTGTCCGTGCACAGCATCGTATCCTGGGACTTCGCCCTCTCCGTCGTGCCCGGTTTCAGCAAGACCATCTTCGCTCCCTACTTTGTCACCGGGGCGCTTCTGTCGGGTTTCGCCGCCGTTACTATGATGACATTGATACTGAGGTGGTGTTTCCCCTTTGTCAGGAAATACATAACCGAGATCCACTACGACAAGATAGGGACCTTTATGCTGTTACTGTCGCTGGTGTGGACCTATTGTACGGCCCTTGAGGTCTTTACGGGGCTGTACGCCAACACCTCCTATGAGATAGAGTCCCTTAGATACAAGATATTGACCCCACCGTCCATGCAGCTCTTCGCGCTCATGATATTCACGAATAGCATACTGCCCCTGGCGCTTATCTCCAGAAAGGTGCGCAAGCGCGCAGCGGCCATGTTCGGCATATCACTGCTTGTCTTTGTGGGTATGTGGCTCGAAAGGTACCTTATAATACCGAATTCATTGTCGCGTAAATTCCTGCCCTGGGCGTGGAACGGTTATTCACCGAGCTGGGTGGAGATATCAATCACCGCCGGCAGTTTCGCCTTCTTCATCGCCATGTTTATGGCCTCTATAAAGATTTTCCCGGTTATCTCGGTCTTCGAGGTCAAAGAGGACCTGGGTGTTCCTGAACAAGGCGGCATATCAGAAGATACGGGGGAGGAGGTATAGATGCGTAATTCGCTCCTGGGAAAATTCAAATATGTTGACACGCTCATAAAGGCGGCCCGGGGTCTGCACCTCGCAGGTTACAAATTCAAGATATTTTCGCCCATACCGCTGATCCACGAGATTGAGGCCGAGTTCGGGCCGAGCAAGGCGAAGAGATATCTCAGGTATTTTACGCTCATCGGTGCCATCGCCGGGTTTATAGGAGGCACCTTCATGGCGATAAGCACTGCGTTGCTCTACATTCTTCCCAGAGGCGGCAGGCCCATCATCTCGATAACGCCGACGCTGCTGATATCCTATGAGACAACCATACTCGCAGGTGTGCTGATGACGCTTGTCGGTTTTGTGATTTTGGCCGGGCTGCCGTCGTTTAATAATAAAATCGATGATCCCGATATTGGTTCCGACACCTTTGGTCTGCTCGTCGAAGGTGTCAGAGAGGACAGGTTTGAAGACGTCAGGGGTATACTCCTGGAACACGACGCCTACGAGGTTAAAAGTTTTGAAGAGGATTAAGTTAATTCATTTGTCGACGGTCTTCTTTTTTTTCGTGGCCTGTGGTACTGCGGCGGCCATGCCGTGGTCATGGGATTTCTTCCACCAGCAGAGCCACAGGGCGCAGGAAGATGTCGCTCCCCCTCAGCCCGAAGGCACCGTCTCTACAAAGGGCAAGCCTTTTTACGCTAAGGACAGGACCGAGGCCGCGTCATTAAAAAATCCCAATGCTCCGACGCATAAATCCATTGAGCAGGGCAGGAAGTTTTTTGGCATATACTGCGCCACCTGTCACGGGAAGACGGGACACGGTGACGGCCCGGTTGGTAAAAAGTACATCGCCCCAACGGACCTGACGTTAGACTATGTCCAGACAAAGCCAGACGGTGATATATATTACACCATCACAAACGGCGGGCTCGCCATAATGCCGAGTTACAGGGATGCCGTTCCCAAGATGGAAAGATGGAACATTATTAACTATATCAAGAACGGACTGGCACAAGAGGAATAGGGAGAGAAGGTAATATGCTCTTTTGGATACTTATAATACTGCTCATCCACGGCATAGGGTCGTTTGCATACGCCGTTGTCTCAGCCGCTGACTCCACCACGGCATGGGCCATGTTCTCAATGAGTTTTGTTTTTCTGCTGGGGATCACCCAGACCGGGGCGGCCTTTTCCGCGATTATGAAGATATCAAAGTCCGGATGGGGCAGTTATTATTCGAGGCTCGGCGAGATACTGAACCTGTCGTTTATTCCAGTAGTAATCGTCATGTTCCTTGTCATATACTTCGGCGGCATGGAACACCTCTTTTACTGGGCCGCCCCGCATGCAGAGGGCGCGGCCGGCGAACACGTAAGCCCGTGGCTCGGCAAGGGGCTCTTCTTCTGGAGGTTTTTCATCACCCAGGCGCTCTTCTATCTGGCGAGTTACATCTATTTCTATAGGGGCCGCGAGGATGAGAGAAAAAGAGAGTTGACGGGCTCTTCAAAAGGGATGACGAACATTCCGCCCGCTTTCGTTTGCATCTTCTATGTTATCGCCAACACCAACCTCGCCTGGGAATTCGGCATGACGGCTATAAAGCACTGGGAGAGTACTATCTTCGCCCCCTACTTCTGGTCCGGCAACCTGTTGGTCGGCACGGCGTTTTTGTTCCTCATCTCGTTGCATTTCCTCCGCAGAGCCCCGGGCATAGGACACGATAAGAACACCCTGGACTCCATGGCCAAGGTGCTCCTCGGCTTCGCGCTCCTTGTTATATATATGTTCTGGTCGCAACATATCGTCGCGTGGTACGGCTCGGTTCCAGCACGTTCAGGTCCGGTCTTCAAGCAGATGAGGGGTGTTTTCAGCCCAGCCTTTACACTGATGATACTGGGTGTCTTCTTTCTGCCCTTCCTGGCTCTGCTCTACAGGCGTTTTAAGCAGTCCGCCAACGCGCTTGCCGTTGTCGCTGTAATAATCATCGTCGGGATGCTCGCTAACCGCTACCTCATGATAATCCCCATATATACTGATGGTGATGTCTCGGCCGCAGCCAACTGGGCCGGTGTTGCACTCATAGCGGGAGGGATCTCCGCGGCCCTGCTTTCCATCAAGTGCTTCCTCTTGTTATTCCCCGAAGTTACGGTAACGACTGCCATTGTCAAAAAAGGTCATTGACTCAGGCTACAGTCAGTCCTCACCTCGCAGAAAGTCCTCCCATACACCGTATAGTATAATGACGACAGTCTGCCCGATAAGGCCTCTGGCTACGACGAGGAGGCCCCTTATGAATCCTCCCCTACGCGCTCTGGCCCGCCGTCTAAGGCACGGAAAGGAAGTCATGGAAGGAACTTCATGGCATGACCATTTGTGGAGGCCATTGCGAGGTTGTGCAGAGAAGGGGGGTAAGGCCGGTCCGGAGTTGGGACGCGCGAGGCTCGTCAAAGGGGCGTGACAATCAAACCCTGTTCATAAGGAAGAGATAAAAAAGCACGAACAAAGGCCCCACTCTGAAAGAGCGGGGCCTTTGTTCATAAGGCGGCAGAAAAGTAAGAAAATAAACCTGAAAAAATTTAAAACCTTCTTGCGAAGGCCCCTCTCTTCAGTTTAAAAGAAACTGAGGAACGGGTTGGCGAAGAGCAGTATTAATGCGATAACGAGAACATATATGGCCAGGGACTCCATCATGGCGAGTCCGAGGAGGAGTGTGGGGAGAATCTTACCGGAGCTGCCCGGGTTTCTCGCTATACCCTCCAGCGCTGATTTTATGGACAGGCTCTGTCCAAACCCTACCACGCACGCGGCCAGGGTCATTGCGGCTGCCGCTGTGACTGCCACAATAGTAAAATACGAAGTGTTCAGGCCGACTGCCGACCCGGCAGTGGCGGCCTTCGCCGCTTCCGCCCACACGTCCGGTACAGCGACAAGGGTCACGGCAAGAGCGACAAAGAATAACAATAAACTCTTTCTCATAACAGGTTCTACCTCCTTAATGTTTTCTGCCAACTTCTTTAACTATAGATGCTAACCTTGATTTTTAAAGGCTTAATCTTACTAAAACCCCACCGGTGTGTCAAGCGTTTTTGGCTGTTTTTTATTGAATTTTAGCGTATTCGGCTATTTTTATCCACCGCCCCGGCCGGGCCATATGAGCCGGTAAGGCGAAGAGTGTGGACTTTGTCCTGAGTGCGGAAAATCACTATAGATTTCAAGGGGCTTACTGCCGTAGTATCACAATTTTCGCAATGGATTGGCAATACTGACCGGATTAGGTTACGGATAAATA